>CAYNFA010000170.1:0-7575 GCA_964396345.1 uncultured Thalassobaculum sp. | reverse complement strand
AGGAGATTCTGGCGTCTATACGCCGGATCATTTCCGAGGATGGCGACGAGCCGGAGGAGGAGGCAGCCGCTCCGGAACCCGAGCCGGAGCCTGAGCCTGAGCCGGAACCCGAGCCGGAGCCAGAACCCGAGCCTGAACAAGAGGATGAGGACGAGGATGTCCTCGACCTCTCCGACCTGGAAGACGAGGAGGACGAGGACGAGGACGAGGAGGAAGTCGAGCCGCTGTTCGACCAGCAGCGTTACAAGCTCGACGAGCCCACACCCGAACCCGAGCCTCGGGGCTATGGTGAGCCGGAGCCGATGCCGGCTTACGCGCCGGCGCCGACCTACGCACCAGCGCCTGCCTACGCGCCGCCTCCGCCTCCACCGCCAATGCCGCGCCCGGCCGCACCAGAAGGGCTTGTGTCGCCGACCCAGGCGCAGGAGACCGTTCATTCTTTTGCCGAGTTGCAGGCGAAGCTGAACGAGGACTACCAGGAGCTACCGCTCGGCAACGGCGCGGTGACGCTGGAGCGTCTGACACGCGAGCTGATGCGGCCGATGCTGAAGGATTGGCTGGACCAGCATCTTCCGTCGATGGTCGAGCGGCTGGTCCGCGAGGAGATCGAGCGGCTGGTCATGCTGTCGCAGCGCCGCGACCGCTGGTGATCGGCCAGTGATCCGGCTGTAGCCATTCCGGCCGTCATGCCCTAAACAGGCCCGCCGCCGCCCGCGGTCTCGCTGGCGTGCGCTCCGGAAATCCGGAAGCCGGACAATCAGGGACGTGGCGACATGCTGGAGAAGACCTATTCCCCCGCCGAGGTCGAGGCGAAGCTGTACGGCCGTTGGGAAAAGTCGGGCGCTTTCGCCTGCGACGTAGCCTCCAACGCCGCGCCCTACACCATCATGATGCCGCCGCCGAACGTCACCGGCAGCCTGCACATGGGGCACGCACTGACTTTCACGGTGCAGGACATCCTGGTCCGCTACAACCGCATGGTCGGTCGCGACGCGCTTTGGCAGCCCGGCACCGACCACGCCGGCATCGCCACCCAGATGGTGGTGGAGCGCAACCTGGCGGCCGAGGGCGTCGACCGGCGCGATCTCGGCCGCGACGCCTTCATCGAGAAGGTCTGGGAATGGAAGGCCGAATCTGGGGGCACCATCGTCAACCAGCTCCGGCGCCTCGGGGCCAGCCCGGATTGGGCGCGCGAGCGCTTCACCATGGACGAGGGACTTTCCGCGGCGGTGCGCCGGGTGTTCGTTCGGCTCTACAAGGACGGCCTGATCTACCGGGACAAGCGGCTGGTCAACTGGGATCCGAAGTTCCAGACCGCGATTTCCGACCTCGAGGTCGAGTCCACGGAAGTCGACGGCAGTCTCTGGCATTTCCGCTACCCGATCGAAGGCGAGGAGGGGCGCCATATCGTCGTCGCCACTACCCGGCCCGAGACCATGCTGGGCGATACCGGCGTGGCCGTGCACCCGGAGGATGAGCGCTACCAGGATCTGGTCGGCCGGTTCGCGGTCCTGCCGCTGGTCGGGCGCCGGATCCCCATCGTGGCGGATTCCTACGCCGATCCCGAACAGGGCTCGGGTGCCGTGAAAATGACGCCGGCCCATGACTTCAACGACTTCGAGGTCGGCAAGCGCCAGAACCTCGAGCTGATCAACATCCTGGACGCCCACGCCCGGCTCAACAACAACGTTCCCGAGGCCTATCGGGGTCTCGACCGGTTCGAGGCGCGCAAGCGGGTGGTCGCCGACCTGGAAGCGCTCGGCCTGCTTGAGAAGGTCGAGCCGCATCGCCACGCCGTGCCGCACGGTGACCGGTCCGGGGTGCCGCTCGAGCCGTGGCTTACCGACCAGTGGTACGCCGACGCCGCCACGCTTGCCAAGCCGGCGATCGAGGCGGTGGAGACCGGCCGGACCGTCTTCGTGCCGAGGAACTGGGAGAAGACCTACTTCGAGTGGATGCGCAACATTCAGCCCTGGTGCATCTCGCGCCAGCTCTGGTGGGGCCATCAGATCCCCGCCTGGTACGGGCCGGACGGCACCGTGTTCGTCGAGGAGACCAAAGAAGCCGCCGCCACCGCCGCCGCCGCGCACTACGGCGAGGCCGTCGATCTGAAGCGCGACGACGACGTGCTGGACACCTGGTTCTCGTCGGCGCTCTGGCCGTTCTCGACGCTGGGCTGGCCGGATGAGACCCCGGAACTGGCGCGCTACTATCCGGGAGACGTGCTGGTCACCGGCTTCGACATCATCTTCTTCTGGGTTGCCCGGATGATGATGATGGGGCTGCACTTCATGAAGGATGTGCCGTTCCGGACGGTCTACATCCACGCCCTGGTGCGCGACGCCAAGGGCCAGAAGATGTCGAAATCGAAGAACAACGTGATCGACCCGCTCGACCTTATCGGTCGCTACGGGACCGACGCGCTGCGCTTCACGCTGGCCGCCATGGCCGCCCAGGGGCGCGACATCAAGCTCGCCGAAGGACGTGTCGAGGGTTACCGGAACTTCGCCACCAAGATCTGGAACGCCGCGCGTTTCTGCCAGATGAACGGCTGTACCGCCGATCCGGACTTCGATCCGGCGGCCTGTACCGAGACCGTAAACCGCTGGATCGTCGGCGAGGTCCGCAAGACCGGGGTGGCGGTGGCCGAGGCAATCGAGGCCTACAAGTTCAACGAGGCCGCCGCCGCCCTCTACCAGTTCTTCTGGGGCACGTTCTGCGACTGGTATCTGGAGTTTACCAAGCCGATCCTGCAGGTGGCCGAGGGCAGTCCCGTGCACCCGGCGGCGGCGGAGACCCGCGCGGCCACCGCCTGGGCGCTCAACCGGGCGCTTCATCTGCTGCACCCGGTTATGCCGTACATCACCGAGGAACTGTGGTCGAGCTTCGGTGAGGATGCCGATACACTGCTGATCCGGCGTCCGTGGCCGGACCTGCCGGCCAGCCTGGTCGACGCGGAGGTCGAGGCCGAGATGAACTGGCTGATTCGCCTGGTCTCGGAGGTCCGGTCGGTCCGCAGCGAGATGAACGTGCCGCCATCGGCCCAGATTCCGCTGATCCTTGCCGGCGCCAGTCCGGCCACCGCCGCCCGGCTCGAGCGCTACCGCGATCTGGTCCTGCGCCTGGCGCGGCTGTCCGACGCCCGCTCCGGTACCGACATTCCGGCCGGCGCGGTGCAGGGCGTGCTGGACGAGGCCACCTTCGTGCTTCCGATCGCCGACGTCATCGACGTGGCGCAGGAGCGCGCACGCCTTGCCAAGGAGGTTTCCAAGGCCGAGGGCGAGATCGCCAAGATCGACAAGAAGCTGTCGAACGAGGCTTTCGTCGCCAAGGCGCCGGAGGAAGTCGTCGAGGAGAATCGCGAGCGCCGCGCCGAAGAGGCCGAGCGCCGCGATCGGCTGGCGGCCGCGCTCAAGCGGCTGGAGGCGGTTGCCTGACGGCCGTATCGGGACTGTCGGCTTCCGATCGGAAACGGCGCGGGGAAACGCCCCGCCGCGTTGCACCCGTCGACGGCGGGCGGCTACACTCGCATCCAACGAGGAAACGTGGTCCATCGGGGAAGCGTGGTCCATCGGGGAAACGCAATGGCCGCCTTTGACAAGAGCAAGCTGCCGAGCCGCCACGTGACCATGGGGCCGGAGCGGGCGCCGCACCGCTCCTACTACTACGCCATGGGCATGACCGAGGAGGAGATCAACCAGCCACTGATCGGGGTAGCCACCGCCTGGAACGAGGCGGCACCCTGCAACATCTCGCTGTCGCGCCAGGCCCAGGCGGTCAAGAAGGGCGTCAAGACCGGCATGGGCACGCCGCGCGAATTCACCACGATCACCGTGACCGATGGCATCGCCATGGGGCACCAGGGCATGAAGTCTTCGCTGGTAAGCCGTGACGTGATCGCCGATTCCGTCGAGCTCACCATGCGCGGGCATTACTATGACGGCCTGGTGGCGCTGGCCGGCTGCGACAAATCGCTTCCGGGCATGATGATGGCGATCGCCCGGCTGAACGTCCCGAGCGTGTTCATGTACGGCGGGTCGATCCTGCCAGGCCGGTTCCGCGGCAGGGACGTGACCGTCCAGGATGTGTTCGAGGCGGTCGGCCAGCACTCCGCCGGCAAGATGTCGGACGAGGATCTGCACGAGCTGGAGTGCGTCGCCTGCCCGAGCGCCGGCGCCCCGGCACCCTACGAGACCCGCGACGAATACGCCGTGGCGTCGGGCTTCGCGGTCATGGAGCTGATGAAACAGGGTCTGCGGCCGCGCGATATCATGACCCGCAGGGCGTTCGAGAACGCCGCCACCGTGGTCGCGGCGTCGGACGGCTCGACCAACGCCGGGCTGCACCTGCCGGCCATGGCTCACGAGTGCGGGATCGAGTTCGACCTGCACGATGTCGCCGAGATCTTCAAGAAGACCCCGTACATCGCCGACCTGAAGCCGGGCGGCAAGTACGTCGCCAAGGACATGTTCGAGATCGGCGGCGTGCCGGTGCTGATGAAGGCCCTGCTGGACGGCGGCTTTCTGCACGGCGATTGCATCACGGTGACTGGCAAGACGCTGGCCGAGAACCTCGTCGACGTGGTGTTCCCGACCGACCAGGACGTGATTTACCCAACCTCGCGGCCGATCACCGCGACCGGCGGTGTCGTGGGGCCGAAGGGGAACCTTGCCCCCGAGGGCGCGATCGTGAAGGTCGCCGGGCTGAAGAGCCAGCAATTCCGGGGCAAGGCGATCTGCTTCGATTGCGAGGAGGATGCCTTCGCGGCGGTTGAACGGCGCGACTACAAGCCGGGCGACGTCTTCGTGATCCGCTACGAGGGCCCGAAGGGCGGCCCCGGCATGCGCGAGATGCTGGCGACCACGGCGGCGCTGTACGGGCAGGGGCTCAGCGACGAGGTGGCGCTCATCTCCGACGGTCGGTTCTCCGGCGCCACCCGGGGCTTCTGCATCGGCCATGTCGGGCCGGAGGCCGCGGTCGGGGGGCCGATCGGGCTGCTGCAGGACGGCGACATCATCGCCATCGACGCCGCCGCCGGCACCATCACGGTCGAACTGGGCGATGCCGAGCTGGAGGCCCGACGTAACGAGTGGAAGCCGCGCCGGCACGACTTCCAGTCCGGCGCGATCTGGAAGTACGCCCAGACCGTCGGTTCCGCCGAGAAGGGGGCGGTGACGCACCCCGGCGGTGCCGCCGAAACCCATTGCTATGCGGATATCTGAGCGCCGCAGCGGCAGTTCGAGACAATCGGGTCCGGCGCGCGGCGCCGGGCCCGGTTCCCTGGACGCCCGGGCGACGAACATCGCCCTGGCCCTCATCATCCTGTTCGCCCTGGCGGCCGTGCCGTTGCTGAGGGACGAGCGGGTGGTCGACAACCTCGGCGCCGGCTTTCGCAGCCTGGCGGGCGCCAAATCACCATAGGACGGCCATGGCCCGGATCGCGATCGGCGGATTTCAGCACGAGACCAATACCTTCGCGCCGACCAAGGCGGGCTACGAGGCGTTCGCCCGCGGCGGCGGCTGGCCGGCGCTGGTGAGCGGCCCGGGGCTGTTCGACGCGGTCGCCGGAATCAACCTGTCGATCGCCGGCTTCACCGAGGCGGCCCGTGCCGCCGGGCACGATCTGGTGCCGACCACGTGGGCGGCGGCGTCGCCATCGGCCGAGGTCACCAACGACGCCTTCGACCGGATCATCGGTCTGATCCTCGACGGGCTGCGCGCGGCGCTGGCGGACGGGCCCCTCGATGCCGTCTACCTCTGCCTGCACGGCGCCATGGTCACCGAGAGCCATGAGGACGGAGAGGGCGAGACCCTCCGTCGGGTTCGCGCGGTTATCGGGCCGGACATCCCGCTGGTGGTTTCCCTCGACCTGCACGGCAACATCACCCGCGACTGCTTCGACGCGGCGACGATGATGGTGGCCTACAAGACCTATCCGCACATCGACATGGCCGACACCGGCAGGCGGACGGCGGCACTACTCGATAAGGTTCTGGTTGAAGGAAAGCCATTTAAATCATTTCGTCAGCTGGATTTTTTAATCCCTCTTTCTTGGCAGTGCACGATGATGGAGCCGTCTGGGCCGATCTACGACCGGCTGACGGCGCTTGAGACCGGCGGTGTCTGGAGCGTGTCCTATCTGCCGGGCTTCCCGGCCGCCGACATCGCCGATTGCGGGCCGACGGTCCTGGCCTATGGTTCCACGCAGGCCGACGCCGACCGGGCGGCCGACGCGGTGAGAGCCGACGTGGCGGGCCACGAGGCGGCGTTTGCCGGCAAGATCCACGATCCCGACGAGGCGGTCGCCGAGGCGCTGCGACTGTCGGCTGGCGCCAACCGTCCGGTGGTAATCGCCGATACCCAGGACAACCCCGGGGCCGGCGGCAACAGCGACACCACCGGGATGCTGCGCGCTCTGGTCGCGGCCGGGGCCGAGCGCGCCGCCATCGGCCTGATGATCGACCCTGAGGCGGCTGAGGCGGCCCACGCCGCCGGAGTCGGCTCCAGCATAACCGTCCGGCTCGGGGGGCATTCCGGAATTCCGGGAGACGCGCCGTTCGAGGGAACCTTCGTGGTCGAGGCCCTGCACGACGGCAACACCACCGGCACCGGCCCGTTCTACCGGAACGCCAGGATGCGGCTGGGACCGTCCGCCTGCCTTCGGATCGGTGGCGTGCGGATCGCGCTGGCCTCGCGAAAGGTGCAGATGGCGGATCAGGCGCTGTACCGCTTCGTCGGCATCGAGCCGACCGAGCAGGCGATCCTCGTCAACAAATCGTCTGTCCACTTCCGGGCCGACTTCACCCCGATCGCGCACGCCATCCTGGTCGCCGCGGCACCCGGGCCAATGGTCGCCGATCCGGCGAAGCTGCCGTGGAGCCGGCTTCGTCCAGGGGTGCGCCTTTCGCCCATGGGACCGACCTGGAGGGGACGGGCGGGGGCGCTTTAGTTCTCCCGCCCCTGGGGGGGGCCTAGGGGGGGCGTCCGGCGGTCAGCCGTCAGCCCGCCTTCTCAGAAGACGGTCGTCGGGGGTGCCGTGGTTCGGCCGGCCCGGCCAGCGCGGCCGGTCATCGTCGATCACCAACCAGGATGGCGCGTCGGCGGCGAAGCCGTGGCTGTCGGGTGCCAGGGCGCCCGGTTCATCGAGTCCGGCGAGCGCGATCTCGACCAGGTTTGGCCGGTCCTTGAACGCGAAGCCGACGCTGGCGCCACAGGTCGGGCAGAAACGCCGGGTCCCGGCTTCGGAGGCCGCCCAGGCGACGGTCGGGCCGCCGTTGTCGCGGTAGCGATCGCGTGGCCAGATCGCCCAGGCTAGGGCGATGCCGCCGGTGGCGCGGCGGCAGGTCCCGCAATGGCAGAGTCCCGAGCGCACTGGCGGTCCGGTGACGGTGTAGCGCACGCCGCCGCAGAGGCAACCACCAGCCAGTTCGGCGCCGTCCGCCAGCGGCCGTGGATCGGCGACTTCCGGTCCGGAGGCGTGGTCGGCCCGAAACGGCGCGTGCGGGTCGACCGACAGCCACGCCACCCGGCTCCCGCCGTGGATCTGCAGCATCGGATAGCCGGCTTCGGCGTCGT
>CAYNFA010000169.1:0-7585 GCA_964396345.1 uncultured Thalassobaculum sp. | reverse complement strand
GGGACGAGACCTACGAGGATCGAACCATCGTGGCGCCGGCCGATCGGCGCACCCATTTCGGCCAGGAGGATCACAAGCGGATGTACGGCCGCGACTTCTCCGATCGGCTGCGCCGGGCGGGCTTCGGCGTCGAGATCTTTCGGGCCGATCCCGCGAGCGAAATCCGCTACGGGCTGCGGCGTGGCGACCAGTTCTTCCTCGCCCGCCCGGATCGTCCGGCGGCGACGACGGAAGTCTGATCGCCCCGCGCCAGCCAGCGTTCCTAGGGCTTGCGTCCTGCGAAGAAACCATTCAGTTCCTTGCTGGATGCCGCCCGGGTGAAGGTCGTAAACTGGCCCTCGTCCGCGATCTCGCGGGCGGCGCGCAGGAATTCCCCGTAGGCGGCGCGGGCGAGCGAACCGCCGACGCTGATGCGGCGCACCCCGAGGGCGGCCAGGGCGTCGACCGGCATCCCCATGGTCAACACGTTCACCGGCTTAGGGGCGACCGCCCGCACCACTGCCGTGATCTGAGCGTCCTCGCGGATACCGGGGGCATAGAGGCAGTCGGCCCCGGCCTCGGCGAACGCCCGCAGCCGGCGGATCGTCTCGTCGAGGTCGGGGCGCCCGTTGATGAACCCTTCCGAGCGCGCGGTCAGAAAGACCTCGCCGCCGCTGGCGTCGATGGCGGCACGCGCGGCGGCCACGCGCTCCACGGCCAGGGTGAAGTCGTAGAGCGGGGAATCGCGGTCGCCGGTGGAGTCCTCGATCGACAGGCCGGCGATCCCGGTCCCGGCGGCGAGACCGACGCTGACGGCGACACCCTCGGGATCGTTGGCGAAGGCGTTCTCGTAGTCGGCGTTGACTGGAACGTCGACAGCCTCGACCAGGGCGGCGAGGTGGGCGAGGACGTCGTCGCGGGCAACGCCGTTGTCGGGCAGGCCGAATGTCCACGCCATGCCCGCGCTGGTCGACGCCAGCGCCTGGAAGCCGAGCGATTGCAGAATGACGGCGGAGCCGACGTCCCACGGGTTCGGGATTACGAAGCACCCGCTCTCGTGCAGGCGGCGGAAGATGGCGCGCTTCTCGGCGACGGTCGGGCGCATGATGGCCTCTCGTTGTGGCGGCAACGGTCGAACGCGAGAATGCCAAAGGATCTGTATGCCCGCGTAGAGCCACCGGTGGGCAAAACGATGGAGCCAGACGGGCTGCGAGGCGTCGTAAGGACCTGGCGCTTTACGGGATCCGTTCGACCCGTAGCACGTTTGTCGATCCGGGGGTGCCCATCGGCACGCCGGCGGTGATCACCACCTTGTCGCCGCTGGTGCCGAACTCCTCCCGGCGGGCGATCTCGGTGGCCCGTTGCACGACCGCGGAAAAGCGATGTTCCTCGGCCATGTGGACCGCGTGCACTCCCCACGCCATGGCGAGCCGGCGGGCAGTGGCCAGGCTCGAGGTGATGCACAGGATCGGCACCTTTGGGCGTTCGCGAGACGCCCTCAACGTGGTCGAGCCGGAGGTCGTGTAGGTGATGATGCAGCGCGCCTTGATCGACTCCGCGACCTCCCGGGCCGCCAGGGTGATGGCGTCCGACACCGTGCCTTCCGGCGTGGCGTGCTGGGCGTGGGCGTGGTCGAGGTAATAGGAATCGTTCTCCACGTTCTGGATGATCTTGTTCATCATCGTCACCGACTCGATCGGGTACTGCCCGGCGGCGGTCTCGGCGGACAGCATCACCGCGTCCGCTGAATCGTAGACGGCGGTGGCGACGTCCGACGCCTCGGCCCGGGTCGGGGCCGGGGCGGCCACCATGGAGTCGAGCATCTGGGTGGCGACGATCACCGGCTTTCCCATCGCTCGGCAGGTGCGCACGATCCGCTTCTGCAGCGGCGGCACCCGCTCCGGCGGCAGTTCGACCCCGAGGTCGCCGCGCGCCACCATCACCGCGTCGGAGATCTCGATGATCGCCTCCAACTGGTCGATCGCGGCAGGCTTCTCCAGCTTCACCAGAACGGCGGCGCGGCCGGCGATCAGGCGCCGCGCCTCGGCCACGTCCTCGGGGCGCTGCACGAAGCTGAGCGCGATCCAGTCGGCGCCCATGTCGAGGGCGAACGCGAGGTCCCTGCGGTCCTTCTCGGTCAACGCCGACAGCGGCAGCACCGCGTTCGGCACGTTGACGCCCTTGCGGTCCGACAGCGGCCCGCCGGTGATGACCTCGGTGTCGGCGAAGTCCTTGCCGCTCTTGACCACCCGCAGGCGGATCTTGCCGTCGTCCAGCAGCAGGTCGGTGCCGGGGCCGATCGCCGCGAAGATCTCGGGGTGCGGCAGGGTGGCCCGTTTGTCGGTACCCGGGCTCTGCGCGAGTTCCAGCCGGAAGGAGCCGCCCGCCTCGAGCCGGACCGGTCCGTCGGGAAAAGTGCCGACTCGGAGCTTCGGTCCCTGCAGGTCGGCCATGACGGAGATCGGCCGCCCGGCGTCCGCTTCCAGCCGCCGGACGACGTCGAACCGTTCCTGATGGTCGGCGTGGGTCCCATGGCTGAAGTTGAAGCGGAACACGTCCACGCCTGCCTCGAACAGGGCGCGGATGCTCGCTTCGGTGGAACTGGCCGGCCCGAGGGTGGCCACGATCTTGGTGTACCGGTATCGCCTCATGCGGCGATGTTAGACGCGGTGGGAGGCGAAGGTAAGCGAACATCGCGTGACACGGGCGAATTCGGGATCATCCCCCTTGCGGCGCCACGCCAACCTTATAGTCTGCTAGGCAACGATCTCTGGAGGATGATCTTGAGCAATCCCGGTTCCCCGGCGAAAGCCGGTTCGACGAGCGCGCTGGTCTGGCTGGCCTACCTCGCGGCGTTTGCCGGGGTCGCCAGCCACGCCTCGAGCGAGTTCGTGGTCAAGCTGACCGGCCTGCTGGGCGCCGAAGTTTCGGTCTGGCGGTTCACGCTGGGCGGCCTCGCGCTGGTGCTGGTGGCGCTGATGCAGAAGAGCAGCCGCGACCTGGTGACGCCTCTCCGGGTCGACCCGATCCCGGTGATCGGGCTGTCGATCTTCGGAATGACGCTTGCTCAATTCCTGTTCCACTGGGCGCTCGACTACGCCACGGTGGTGCAGGTGGCGACGCTGGTCACGACCATGCCGATCTTCGTGGTGTTCGTCGCCCGCGTGGTCGAGGGCAACCCGGTGACGGCTCCGAAGATCGTCTCCGGCATCGGCGCGTTCCTGGGTTGCCTGTTCCTGCTGACCGATGGCGTGCTGCACAAGGTGGAGGGCGACGTCAGCACCCTGCCTGGGATCTTCCTCGCCCTTGGCTGCGCGGTGTTCGGAGCCGGCTACCTGGTGCTGGTGCGGCCCTACATCCGCAAGTACGGCGCGATCCGGATGACCACCTACACCTTCGCGCTCGGCGCCCCGGTGCTGTGGGTGGTGGTCGGCGCCGCCTGGGGGATCTGGGTCGATCCGCTGACACTGTTCGACCGGCCGTCGGGGCAGGCATGGGCGCTGGTGACGCTGGGCGTGTGGAACACCTGCATCGGCTTCATCCTGTGGCTCTGGGGCCTCGGGCACGTGCCGGACCCGGCGCGCGGCAACTACCTGTTCTTCCTGAAGCCGGTGATCGCAGCGCTGTTGGCCTATTTCATCCTCGGGAGCGATGTGACGATCACCCAGATCCTGGCGATCGTCGCCATCACCGGCTTCGTCCTCGGCGAGATCTTCTACGACGAGATCCGCGCCGCCATCGGCCGGCGCAAGGCGAAGGCGTAGGCGACCCGATCACGCCTTGCGGCCGCGCTCGGCCAGCCAGATGCCGCCGAGCACGAAACCGAGGGCGAGCGCGTGGAAGGTCTGGAATCGCTCGCCCAGGATCACCACCCCGAGGGCGGCGGCGAAGATCGGCACCAGGTTGACGAACAGCCCGGCGCGGCCGGGACCGACAAGGTCGACCGCCCGCAGGAAGAAGATCTGCGACAGGAACGACGGGAACACCACCACGAACAACAGCACGCCCCACCCGGTCGCCGTCGGCAGCACCATGGCGCCCGCCGCCGCCTCGAGAGCCAGCAGCGGCAAGGAGGTGACCAGCGCCGCCACCGCCAGCACCGAGAACATCGCGATCCCGGAGACCGGCGGGCGGCGGCGCAGCGCCACGGTGTAGCCGGCGTACAGGGCGCACGCCCCGATCATCAGCAGGTCGCCGTCGGCGAAAGCCAGCGACCAAAGCTGACCGAGGTCGCCGTGCGAGGCCACCAGCGCCACCCCGACCATGGTGACCAGCACCCCGAGGACCTGCACCGCCGAAACCGGCGTGCGGTAGACCAGGAAGGCGCCGACCAGCACGAACACCGGGATCGCGCCCTGGATGATGCCGAGATTGATCGCCACGGTGGACTGGGCGGCGATGTAGAACAGCGCGTTGAAACCGGTGAACCCGAACGCGCCGAGCACCGCCAGGAACGGCAGGTGGCGCCGCAGCACCGGCCAGTCCTGGATCACATGCCGGCGCGCGAACAACGCGATCAGCGCCACCACGCCGATCCACCGGAACGCGGTCAGCACCATCGGCGAGATCTCGCCGACTGCCAGCCGCCCGGCGATCGTGTTGCCGCCCCAGCTCAACGTCGTCAGCACCAGCAGCAGGTAGGCGTTGCCGAACAGGCCGCGCATCAGGATTCCAGGCGTCGAAGCGTTCAAGCGACCCTCCCCCGGCGGGGCCGTATGCCCCGCCGCCGTCGCCCCGGTTCAGGCCGACCGGCTTCTCTCTACCCGATCCGCCGGCCGGCGGCACCCGCTTCCGCGCCCAAGGAGTTGCCCGGCGGGCGGTAGCGGCCGCCAGCAACGGTCGTCGCGGATGGTGCCGCGCCGCGCGAGTCGGCGCTTACGCCATCGCGGCACCGAGCGCCTCCTCCACCCGCACCCGCACCGCCACGAAGGCGGGGTCGGTGCGCACCCTCGGCGACGGCAGTGACACCGGCAGGTCGGCGACGATTCGGCCCGGGCGCGGCGACAGCACGATCACCCGGTCGGCGAGGTAGACCGCCTCCTCGACGTCGTGGGTCACCAGGAGGACGGTCGCTGGCGAGGCCGCGCGCACCTGGACCAGCAGGTCCTGCATGCCGTTGCGGGTGATCCGGTCGAGGGCCCCGAACGGCTCGTCCAGCAGCAGGGCGCCGGGCGATGGGGCGAGGGCCCGGGCCAGCGCCGCGCGCTGCGCCATGCCGCCCGAGAGCTGGCGGGGCAGGGCGCGCTCGAACCCGGCCAGGCCGACCGCCTCGATCCAGCGGGTGACCCGGCGGTCGGCCTCGGCCCGGGCCATGCCGGCCTCGTCCAGGCCGAAGCGGATGTTGGCGGCGACGTCCAGCCAGGGGAACAGCGCCGGCTGCTGGAACACCATGCCGCGCTCCGGCCCGGGTCCGTCGACCGGCCGGCCGTCGGCGGTGACGGTGCCGGTGGTCGGCCTGTCGAGGCCGGCGACCAGCCGCAGCAGGGTTGACTTGCCGCAGCCCGATGGCCCGACCAGCGCGGTGAAGCTGCCGTCCTCGACCGTCACGCCGATCGGGTCGAGCGCGGCGGTACTGCCGAACCTCCGGGTCACGCCGCTGAGCGCGATGGTCGCCATGCGTCTTCCTCCTCGGCCCGCACTGCTTATGCCATCGCCAGACGCCTGGGCGCCAGACGCCCGGTCACCAGAGGCCTGGACGCCGGACGCGGACGACAGTGCGAATCAGCTTGTATATACAAGTGGCCCGTGGTTACGATCGACTCTGGCGTTTCGGAGAGGCGGTGCGGTGAGCGAGGCGACGGTCCCACGCTACCAGGCGGTCAAGGACTGGCTGGTCGACCGCATCGGCTCGGGCGAGTTGCGTCCCGAGGACCGCACGCCGTCGGAGAACGACCTGGTCGAGGCGCTCGGAGTCAGCCGCATGACGGCGAACCGGGCGCTGCGCGAGCTGACCGCCGAGGGCCTGCTGCGGCGTGTCCAGGGGCTCGGCACCTTCGTCGCCGATATGCGCCCGCAATCCGAGCTGGTCGAGCTGCGCAACATCGCCGACGAGATCCGCGGCCGCGGCCACGTCCACCGCGCCGAGGTGCTGGGGCTGGCGGCGACGCCGGCCTCCGCCGCGGTGGCGGCGGCCCTCGGAACGGCGGTCGGCGTGGCGGTCTTTCATTCGGCGATCGTCCATTACGAGGGTGCCCGCGCCGTCCAGTTCGAGGACCGCTTCGTCAATCCCGCCGCCGCGCCGGACTATCTCGACCAGGATTTCACCAGGGTCACCCCGAACGAGTACCTGACGCGAGTGGCGCCGGCCCCGCGCGTCGAGCACGTCGTCCAGGCGATGGTGCCGCCGGAACGCATCTGGGCCGCCCTCGCCATGCGCAAGGGCGAGCCCTGCCTGCTGCTGCACCGCCGCACCGCGCTCGGCCCGCGCACCGTCTCGCGGGCCTGGCTCTGGCACCCGGGCGACCGCTACAGCCTCGGCGCCGCCTTCGACGTCGACCCTTTCCACGCCCCCGCTTCCAGGGAGAACCACCGATGACCGCGCCCTCCCGTCTCGACAACGCCCGAAAGATCCGCGCCCCCCGCGGCCTCGAGATCACCGCCAGGAGCTGGCAGACCGAGGCCGCGATGCGGATGCTGATGAACAACCTCGACCCCGAGGTCGCCGAGAAGCCGGAAGGGCTGGTGGTGTACGGCGGCATCGGCCGGGCGGCGCGCGACTGGTCGAGCTACGACCGCATCGTCGCGGCGCTGAAGAACCTGGAGGACGACCAGACGCTGCTGGTGCAGTCCGGCAAGCCGGTGGGCGTGTTTCGCACCCACGCCGACGCGCCCAGGGTGCTGATCGCCAACTCCAACCTGGTCGGCAAGTGGTCGACCTGGGAGCATTTTCACGAACTCGACCGCAAGGGCCTGATGATGTACGGCCAGATGACGGCCGGGTCGTGGATCTACATCGGCAGCCAGGGGATCGTTCAGGGCACCTACGAGACCTTCGTCGAGATTGGCCGCCGGCACTTCGGCGGCAGCCTGAAGGGCAAGTGGATCCTGACCGCCGGGCTCGGCGGCATGGGCGGGGCGCAGCCGCTGGCCGCCACCATGGCCGGCGCGTCGATGATCGCCGTCGAGTGCCAGCCGAGCCGGATCGAGCGCCGTTTGGAGACCCGTTATCTGGACCGAAAGGCCGATACGCTCGACGAGGCGCTGGCGATCGTGAACGACGCCTGCGCGCGCGGCGAGGCGGTGTCGGTCGGCCTGCTCGGCAACGCCGCCGAGATCTATCCCGAGATGGTCCGCCGCGGCGTGCGCCCCGACGTCGTCACCGACCAGACCAGCGCCCACGACCCGATCAACGGCTACCTGCCGGCGGGCTGGACCCTCGACCAAGCGGAGCGGGCACGCGAGACCGACCCGGAGTCGATCGCCCGTGCCGCCAAGGTGTCGATGGCCGAACACGTCAAGGCGATGCTGGTGTTCTGGCGCCTCGGCATCCCGACGCTCGACTACGGCAACAACCTGCGCCAGGTGGCGTTCGACGAGGGGGTCGGCGACGCCTTCGACTTCCCGGGCTTCGTGCCGGCCTATATCCGGCCGCTGTTCTGCCGCGGCG
>CAYNFA010000168.1:0-7629 GCA_964396345.1 uncultured Thalassobaculum sp. | reverse complement strand
GCAACACCAGGAAGTTGCCGAGCAGCGCGCATGCCATGGTCGCGAACAGCGTCGCCAGCAGCGCCGGCAGGTCGAGCTGCAGAAAGGTCTGGAGGCTCACGGCGTCACTCCCTCACCGGCCGGGCCAGCCCGCCCGGCATCGGCAGCCGCCCGTCGCGCGCCAATTGCTCCTCCAGGCGGGCCACGATCCCCGGGTCCAGTACGTGCTCGGCCATGTCGGCGAGCCGGTTGACCCGGCCCGGCGCGATCGCCACGTGGCGGGCGAAGTAGGCTTCCCACAGCCGGTGGCTGCGGGTCTGGCGCCAGGCCTCGGCGGCGCCGGTGTCGGTCAGGGTGAGCGGGGTGGACGGCCGGGCGATCAGGCCGCGCGCCCACAGGAACATCAGCACCGCGGTCCGCCATGGCGCCGACCAGGTGCCGGCGAACGCCAGCGCGTCGGTCGACACCGGCGTGGTCAGCGGCGCGCCGCGCGCCTCGGTCTGCTCGAAGACGCCGCGCAGCACATGCTGCGCCTCGACCTCCAGGCGCAGCCGGAGCAGCCGGGCGCTGCCGGCGAGCACGCCGCGGCCGGGGGCGAAGAACAGGCTGATCACGAACAGCGCGCCGGCCACCAGCACGATGATGCCGCCGGCCGGGAAGCGCTCCATCAGCGCCGACAGGGCCGCCCCGACATAGCCGCTGACGGCGCCGAAGCCGGCAGCGATCACCGTCATCAGCCACAGCCGGTCGGTCCAGAACCGCGCCGCCGCCGCCGGGATGATCACCAGCGCGATGATCAGGATCAGCCCGACCGCCTGCAGGCCGATCACCGTCACCACCACCACCAGCCCCATCATCAGCAGGTCGATCGCCGACACCGGCCAGCCCTGCACCTCGGCGAACTCCGGATCGAAGCAGACCAGCCGGAACTCCTTGAACAACAGCAGCGTCGCGACCACCACCCCGACCGCGACGGCGGCGATGGTGATGGCGTCGCGCGCGCTCATCGCCGCGGTCTGGCCGTAGATGAACTTGGAGATGCCACCCTCGGCGCCGGTGCCGAGGGTCTGGATGTAGCTCAGCACCACGAAGCCGAGCCCGAAGAACACGCTCAGCACCGCGCCCATCGCGGCGTCCTCGGGCAGGCGGGTGTGGCGCGCGATGCCGTGCACCACCGCCACCCCGACGACACCGGCGACCGCCGCGCCGCCCAGCAGCACCGGCAGGCTGCGGCCCTCGGCGCCGAGCGCCACCGCCGCCAGGAACGCCAGCCCGATGCCCGGCAGGGTGGCGTGGCTCATGGTGTCGCTCATCATCGCGCGCTTGCGCAGGACCGCGAAGGTGCCGACCGTGCCGGCAGCGATTCCCAGCAGCGTGACGCCAACCATCACCACGGTGGTGTTGTAGCCGCCCTGCAGCAGCAGCACGGCGACCACCTCCGGCACCGATGGCCAGGTGATGCCCGACCCGCCGAGGCTGGTCACGACACGCCTTTGCGGTCCAGCCGGGACAGCGCCTGCGCGACGTCGTCGAGCAGCGTCAGCCGGCCGCCATAGGCGCGCTGCAGGTTCTCGTTAGTGAAGGCGTCGGACACCGGCCCGGCGGCGACCACCCGGCCGTTCAGCAGCAGCACGTCGTCGAAGTACTCCGGCACCGTCGACAGGTCATGGTGCACCACCACCACCGTCCGACCCTCCGCCTTCAGGCGCCGCATCACCTCGACCAGCGCGGTCTCGGTGGCGGCGTCGACGCCGGCGAACGGCTCGTCCATGAAGTACAGGTCGGATTCCTGGGCGAGCGCGCGGGCTAGGAACACCCGCTGCTGCTGGCCGCCCGACAGCTGGCTGATCTGGCGGCCGGCGAACTCCGCCATCCCGACCTGCTCCAGGCAGGCCAGCGCCGCCTGGCGGTGCCGCCTCGCCACCGGGCGCAGCCAGCCCAGCATGCCGTAGCGGCCCATGGTCACGACCTCCTCGACCGAGACCGGGAAATCCCAGTCGACGCTGCCGCGCTGCGGCACGTAGCCGACGCGCCGGCGCTCGGCGCGCAGCGGCTCGCCCCAGAACCGCACCGAGCCGGAGGCCAGCGGCAGCAGGCCGAGCACCGCCTTGATGAGGGTCGACTTGCCGGCGCCGTTCGGCCCGACGATGGCGACCAGCGAGGCCGCCGGCACCTGGTAGTCGACGCCCCACAGCACCGGCTGGCGGCCGTAGCCGACGGTCAGGCCGTGGATCGACAGCGGCGGCGGCGCGGCCGCCGTCCCGTCGGCGCCGGCGGCGGGAGTGCCGAAGGGCAGGTTGATGACGGGGCTCATCGCGCCGACGCCAGCTGGCCGTTGAAGCCGTCCGGCGGCGCCTCGCCGCCGAGCGCCCGGGCGATCAGGGTGACGTTGTGGTCGATCATGCCGACATAGGTGCCCTCGTAGGTGCCCGGCCGGCCCATGGCGTCGGAGAACAACTCGCCGCCGATCGCGACCGTATGGCCTTGCGCGGCGGCGCCGGCGACCAGCGCCCGCACGCTGCGGTCCGGCACGGTCGATTCCACGAAGACCGCCGGGATGCGCCGCTGCACCAGCATCTCGACGATCTCCTCGATCTTCTTCAGCCCGGCCTCGGACTCGGTGCTGAGTCCCTGGATGCCCAGCACCTCGAAATCGTAACGTTTTCCGAAATAGCCGAAGGCGTCGTGGGCGGTCACCAGCACCCGGCGATCGGCCGGCACGCTGGCCAGCACCCGCTCGGCGTAGGCGTCGAGGCGGTCGAATTCGGCCAGCACCCGGTCGGCGTTGGCGGCGTAGACCGCGGTCGAGCCGGCATCGACCGCCGACAGCTTGTCGCGGACCACCGCCACGGCCTTCGTCCAGGCCAGCGGGTCCATCCAGACATGCGGGTCGAAATGGCCCTGGCTGCCCTCCGGCTCCAGCAGCTCGGCCTCGTCGATCAGTTCGGTGACGGCGAACACCGGCCGCCCCGAGGATGCCACCCGCACGAAGGCGTCGGTCATTTTCCCTTCGAGCAGCAGGCCGTTGTAGAAGGTCAGGTCGGCGTTCAGCATCGCCACCACGTCCGAGCGCGCCGCCTTGTAGAGGTGCGGGTCGACGCCCTGGCCGAGCAGCTGGGTGACCCGCACCCGCTCGCCGCCGATGCCGCGCACGACGTCCGCGATCATGCCGGTGGTCGCCACGACCGCCAGCGGTTCCGAAGCGCGCGCCGCCGGCGCCTTGGCGCCCAGCACGGCCAGCGCCGCGACGGCCGCCATCGCTTTCGCCAACCAACGTCTCGACTTCGTCATGCCCGAACTACCGGTTGCCGTTCCGTCCCTCCAGTAAATATAGCCTTGGCTATACAGTGGTCAACAGGCTGGTTTATACAGTGCGGCCTGATATGTGGCGCTCGGCCTGCACTCTCAATGATTCCCCCCGCCGGGAAGTTCCACGATGGAATTCAGCGGTCGGATTGATTCATAGATCGGGGTATACAGTTTCCCGTCCGTTCCGAGCCGCCGGGGGCAGCGCGACCATGACCAGCGATGACACCAGCCGGGCGCCGGCGTCCGGCCTGATGACCGCCGCCGACCACAGCGAGGGCTTCCGCCAGGCCCGCGAGGCGCGCCGAGCCGAACTGGTCGAGGACTATGTCGAGCTAATCGCCGACCTGATCGACGACGGCGGCGAGGCCCGCCAGGTCGACATCGCCGCCCGCCTCGGCGTGGCCCAGCCGACGGTCGCCAAGACCCTGAAGCGGCTGGCCGACGACGGGCTGATCGTGCAACGCCCCTACCGCGGGGTGTTCCTGACCGACGCCGGCCGGGTCCTGGCCGAGGAAAGCCGCCGGCGCCACCAGATCGTCGAGACCTTCCTGCGCGCGCTCGGGGTCAGCGCCGAGACCGCCCGCGTCGACGCCGAGGGCATCGAGCACCGGGTCAGCGAGGAGACCCTGGCGGCGTTCGGCCGCTACCTGACGCGCCGCCGGCCGTAGATCCCGCCGACGAGTGGGTCCCGGATCCGTCCCGCCGGGGGCGGGCCGGTCCGGGATGACGGCGGGAGATGGGGTGTGGCCGGGCGCGGACCGGTCCGGACTGTCAACCGTGTGACCGGTCCGCCCCTCCTCCGCTGTCGGTTGCCGGGGCTGGGTCGGCGTGGTAGCTCCACGGTGGCTCCGCGTTGCGGACGCTTGGGAGCGGATGCGATGGGTGGTCGACGGCGGGGATGGCGTTCGTGGGTCGCGCTCGGCGCGGGCTGCGCGCTTGTCCTGCAGGCGCTGATCGTCGATCTCGGGCGGCCGGCGCACGCCGCGCCGCATGGCCTCGACGCGTTCACCGGCGTCATCTGCACGCCGGACGGCATCCGGCAGCTTCCGGACCCCTCGCATTTGCCAGCCGATCCGCACGGGAATGGCTGCTGCACGCTCGGCTGCGTCGCCGGCGGGGCCGGGGTGCCGCCGCCTTCCGTATCGGCGGCGGCGGTTCCGGAGCGAGCCGTCGACGACACTGTCCTCCGGGCCCGCGGGTCCGGCGACCGGCTGAAGGCCACCCTCGAGCAGAGTCCGCGCAGCACCAGGGCACCGCCGCGCCCGGTCTGAGCCGGCCGGGTTCCCGCCGCGCGGGACCCGGCGCGTCAACCGTCGATCACGACCGTCCCCGCCGCCGCGCGCGCCCGGGACGGTCAACGCGAGGAATCCCCCAGATGACCCTGTTCTCCCGCCTTCCGCGGCTCGCGGAAGCGTGCGCCGCCGCGATCGTCGCGTCGGCCCTGCTGCTGGCCGCGCCCGCCGCCGTCGTCGCCCACGAGTATGAGGTCGGCGGCCTGCGGATCGACCACCCCTGGACCCGCGCCTCTCCCGGCCTGGCCCGGATCGCCGGCGGCTACCTGACCGTCGCCAACCGCGGCGCCACCGCCGACCGCCTGGTCTCGGTCAGCGCCGAGATCGCCGGCCGCACCGAGATCCACGAGATGTCGATGGCCGGCGGCGTCATGACCATGCGCGAGATCACCGACGGCCTGGCGGTGCCGGCCGGCGGCGAACTCGCCCTGCAGCCGGGCGGCCTGCACCTGATGTTCATGGACCTGCGGCAGCCGTTGAAGGAGGGCGAGCGCTTCGACGCGACGCTGACCTTCGAGACCGCCGGCAGCGTCGCCGTGACCTTCGTGGTCGAGGCGATCGCCGCCGGCGGCAAGGGCCACCACTGATCGAGCGGCCGGCCGATTGACAGCGCCGGGGCCGGGTGTGGCATTGTCGGATGATACGGCAACGCTACGCGATCGGAACGGTCCCGGCCCCATGCCCCACCACCCGGCACCAGAGGCGAGCGAGGCGGCGACGACCGACACGACCAGCATCGACTGGCCGGCGCTCGGCCGTTACCTGCTGGCGCACGGCATGGAGCTGGCGCGCGATTCGGCGCCGGCGCGTTTCGCCGGCGGCTTCGGCAACCTGAACTTCCGGGTGCAGGTCGACGGCCACGACGCCGTGCTGCGCCGGCCGCCGTTCGGCGACATCCCGATCGGCGGCAACGACATGGCGCGCGAGCACCGCATCCTCAGCCGGCTGTGGCGGGCGTTCCCGCTGGCGCCGCGCTCGCTGCTGCTGTGCAAGGACCCGGCCGTCATCGGCGCGCCGTTCCAGCTGATCGAGTACCGCGAGGGCGTGGTGGTGCGCGACACCCTGCCGGCAGCGCTGCAAGGCGATCCGGCAACCGGCGCCCCGGCAACCGGCGACCGGCTGTGCCGGATCATCCTGGAGGTGCTGGCCGGGCTGCACGCGGTCGATCCGGCGGCGGTCGGCCTCGGCGACTTCGGCCGGCCGGAGGGTTTCCTGGAACGCACCGCCCACGGCTGGCGGCGGCGCGCCGACGCGGTGTTCGGCGAGCCCGAGCGGCCGCTGGTGGCGGAAATCCACGCCTGGCTGGCCGACCGGCTGGTGCCCGACCAGGCGCCGGCGATCATCCACAACGACTACAAGCTCGACAACATCATCCTGACGCCGGATCTGGCGCGCCCGCTGGCGCTGATCGACTGGGACATGGGATCGCGCGGCGACCCGCTGATCGACCTCGCCACCCTGGTCAGCTACTGGACCGAGGCGGGCGACCCGCCGGCGATGCGCGACCTCGGCCAGATGCCGACCGCCGGACCCGGGTTCTGGAGTCGCGAGCGCGTGGTGCGGGAGTACGCCGAGCGCACCGGGCGCGACGTGTCGCGCTTCAAGTTCCACCGCACCCTCGCCCAGTTCAAGCTGGCGGTGGTGTTCCGCCAGCTTCATCATCGCCACGTCACCGGGCATGTGGACGACCCGCGCTTCGTCGGCTTCGGGCCGCTGTCGGTCGGGCTGCTCGAATTCGCCCGCGACGTGATGAACGACCGATATTTCTGAAGGGACGAGACCGTGGCCGATTTCAACCTGACCGACCGTGAGCAGGACCTGCAGACCCGGGTCGGGGAGTTCGTGCGCTCGAAGGTGATCCCGTTCGAGCGCGACCCGCGCTACGGCTCGCACGGGCCGTCGGACGAGCTGCGCCGCGAGCTGAACGCGCTGGCCCGCGACGCCGGCCTGCTGGCGCCGCATGTCGACCCGGAATGGGGCGGCATGGGCCTCACCCACCAGGAGCGGGCGGTCGCCTTCGAGGCCGCCGGCTACTCCATGCTGGGGCCGATCGCCATCCACTGCGCCGCCCCCGACGAGGGCAACATGCACCTGCTGGAGGTGGTCGCCTCGGAGGAGCAGAAGCATCGCTGGCTGAAGCCGCTGGCCGCCGCCGAGACCCGCTCCTGCTTCCAGATGACCGAGCCGAGCCCCGGCGCCGGCTCCGACCCGTCGGCGCTCAGCACCACGGCGCGGCGGCGCGGCAACCACTTCGTGCTGGAGGGCCGCAAGTGGCTGATCACCGGGGCCGACGGCGCCGGCTTCGCGATCGTCATGGCCGATCTGCGCGAGGGCGATGCCTCGGCTGGCGCCACCATGTTCCTGGTCGACATGGACACGCCGGGCATGGTGCTGGAGCGCCAGATCGATTCCATCGACAGCAGCTTCACCGGCGGCCACTGGGAGGTCCGGCTGGACGGCATCGAGGTGCCGGCCGAGAACGTCCTGGGTGAGCCCGGCCAGGGCTTCCGCTACGCCCAGGTCCGCCTGGCCCCGGCCCGGCTGACCCACTGCATGCGCTGGCTCGGGGTCGCCCAGCGCTGCCAGGACATCGCGCTCGACTACTCGGTCGAGCGCCACGCCTTCGGCAAGCCGATCGCCGAGCACGAGGGCGTCGGCTTCATGCTGGCCGACAACGAGATCGACCTGACCCAGTCGCGCCTGGCGATCCGCCACGCCGCCTGGCTGCTCGACCAGGGTCACCACGGCCGCCACGAGACCAGCATGGTCAAGGTGCTGTGCTCGGAGGCGCTGTTCCGGGTGGTCGACCGTTGCGTGCAGGTGCTGGGCGGCCGCGGCCTGACCGCCGACACCATGGTCGAGCGCGCGTTCCGCGACATCCGGGCGTTCCGGATCTACGACGGCCCGTCCGAGGTGCACCGCTGGTCGATCGCCCGACGCCTGACCTCGCGGCGCGGCAAGTGAGCGCGACTTTGGCCAATTTGGGCTCTCCGCAGGGCCCACCCCACCCCCGTCGTCGTTCCGGTGCAAGCGCGGTGCGTCGGGTGGG
>CAYNFA010000167.1:0-7667 GCA_964396345.1 uncultured Thalassobaculum sp. | reverse complement strand
ATGGACACGACACCGGACATCACAGCGTTGAGCTGCGCGCAGTCGGGGCTGGACCGGTCCGGCCTGTCGGTCGTCGTTCCGGCGTACAACGAGGCGGACAATCTCGACCCATTGGTGGAAAGGCTGACGGCGGTTCTGGACCGGATCGGCCTGCCCTACGAGATCGTCGTCGTCGACGACTGTAGCAGCGATGCGACCTACGATCGACTGCTGGCGTTGCACGCCCGCGATCCCCGCGTCAAGGCGGTGCGGTTCAGCCGCAATTTCGGCAAGGAGATCGCGCTGGCGGCGGGGCTTCGCCACGCCCGCGGCGCGGCCGTGGTGCTGATGGACGCCGATCTCCAGCACCCGCCGGAGCTGATCGAGACGTTCGTCGCCGAGTGGCGCCAGGGCGCCCAGATCGTCTACGGCAAGCGCGACCGCACCGGCGAGACACCCGGCGTCCGGCGCTGGCTGACACGACGCTTCTACCGGCTGTTCGACGCGGTCGGCGAGGTCAAGCTGATGCGCGACGGCGGCGACTTCGCGCTGTTCGACCGCAAGGTCGTGCAGGCCTTGAACGCGCTGCCGGAGCGTGGCCGCTTCGGCAAGGGGCTGTACGCCTGGGTCGGTTTTCGGCGGGTGGCGGTGCCGTTCCGGCCGGAGGAGCGCCACGCCGGGCATTCGCGATGGTCGTTCTGGCGGCTCTGGATGCTGGCGCTGGACGCGGTCACGGCGTTCAGCGTCATGCCGCTGCGGGTGTGGTCCTATGTCGGCGTGTTGGTGTCGCTGGTGGCGCTCTGCTATGGGGCGTTCATCGCCGTGCGCACCCTGATCGAAGGCATCGATGTGCCGGGCTATGCCTCGCTGATGGTGGCGGTGGCGTTCTTCGGCGGGCTTCAGTTGATCACCCTCGGGGTGCTCGGCGAGTACCTCGGCCGGGTGTTCACCGAGGTCAAGCGACGGCCGCTCTACCTCGTGGACCGCGCGATCGGCATCGATGAAGTCGTGGAGATCGGCGTCGCGCAGGAGCCGGCGCGCCGATGATCGTCGCCGAGCGTTCCGGTTGGCGGGGAGCCATGCTCGCCCTGACGGCGGTCGCGGCGGCCTGGGTGGTGCTGGCGTGGCCGTGGCTGGTCGGCGGGCTGACCATCCCGTGGGACGCCAAGATCCACTTCCAGGCGATGCTGCGCTGGCTGGCCGAGCACCTCGCCCGGGGCGACCTGCCGCTGTGGATGCCGGAGACCTTCGGCGGCCGGCCGGCGCTGGGCGACCCGCAATCGATGATCCTGTCACCCGGTTTCCTGATTCTGGCGGCGCTCGATTCCGAGCCCTCCGCCTGGGCGGGTGACGCGGTGGTGCTGGTGGAATTGCTGATCGGCGGCCTCGCCACCGCGCTGTTCGGCCTGCGCCGTGGCTGGCACCCGGCGGCGGCGGTGCTGGCGGGGCTGGTGATGATGGTCGGCGCCTCGGCCTCCGGCCGCCTGCAGCACACCCTGCTGGTGCAGAGCCACGCCTTCGTGCCGGTGGTGCTGCTGGCGATCGACGCGGCGATCGACCGGCCGACCGTGGTGCGCGGGGCGCTCGCCGGGCTGGCTCTAGGGGTGCTGGTGGTCGGTCGGGACCAGGTAGCCTATCTCGGCCTGATCGCGCTCGCCGCGTTCGTCGTGGCGCGCTGCGCCGCTCCCGGCGATCGCCTCGGCTTCCTGCGCGAGCGCGCCGGCGCCGGGCTTATAGCTCTCCTGGTTGCCGCCTCGGTGGCGGCGATCCCGGTGCTCGCCACCATCCAGTTCGCCGAGGTCAGCAACCGACCGGCCTTCGACTACGCCGTTGGTGCCTCGCAGTCGCTGCCCCCCGCCGGCCTGCTGACCGCGCTGATCCCGAACCTGTTCGGCTCGGTGACCTCGGACGCCGCCTACTGGGGGCCGGGTAGCGACCCCTGGCGGCCGTGGGTGCCGGCCGACCGGACGACCGTCCAGCTGTACTCCGGCATGGTTCCGATCGTTCTGATCGTGTGGATCGGGGTGCTGCGTGGCGGCCTGCTTCGCGGTGGCGGCTGGCTCCTCGCCGGGCTGGGGTTGTTCTATGTGATCTACGCCGTCGGTCATCACACGCCGGTGTTCAAGGTGCTGTTCGACTACCTGCCGGGGGTCGACAAGTTCAGGCGACCGTCGGACGCCACCTTCTCGATCGGCGCGGTGGCGGCCCTGTCGGCCGGCTGGTTGTGCAACAGGGTGGCCCGCGAGGGTGTGGCCCCCGCTGGCATCCGGCGCCGGGCCGCCGAGGTCGCGGCGGTGGCCGTCCTGGCCGGCCTCGCGGTCTGGGTGGCCGTGCACCATGACCATCTGGCGGCGGCGTTGCCGCCGCTCGCCGTGGCGCTGGCGCTGGCCGCGGTGGCGGTCGGCCTGCTGGCCTGGGCCGGAGCCGCGGCGCAGGCCGGTCTGCTGTGGAAGCGCGACGCCGTGCTGGCCGGACTGATCGTCCTGACCTTGATCGACCTGCGCGTGTTTACCGTCGGCAACCCGCTGAACGCCCGGCCGATCGAGCCGTTCGCGGTCCTCGACGAGCCGGCGGAAGTGCCGCTGGCGGCCTGGATGGAGGCCCGGGTGGCCGAACTCGAGGCAAGGGAGGGGCCGGTGCGGGTCGAGGTGCTCGGTCTCGGTGGCGCCTGGCAGAACGCCCCGTTGGTCATCGGGGTGGAGAGCACGCTCGGCTACAACCCGCTGCGGCTCGCCGACTACGACACCGCGGTCGGCGCCGGGCAGAACTCCGATTCCTGGCCGGCCCGGCGGTTCGGCACCCTGATGACGGGCTACCGCTCGGACTTCGCCGACCTGCTCGGCGTCCGGCTGATCGCGCTCGGCGCGCCGATGGAGAGCATCGACCCGGTCGGGGCGGTTTCGTACGGCCCGCCGCTGCGGATCGGCGGCGCCTGGGTCTACGAGAACCCGCGCGCGTTGCCACGCGTGCTGTTCATCGGCCTGGAAGGTGCCCACCCGCACGACCCGGATGCGCTGGTCGCGAGCGGCGGGCTGCCGGCGCTGGATTGGCGGCGCGAGGCGTTGATCGATCCGCTGCCGGAGCCGTTGCCGGAGACCTTGCCTGCCGCCGCCGATCCCTCGCCAGCGGGCGAAGTGCGGATCGTGGCGCGCACCAGCGACCGTGTCGATCTCGAGGTTGTTGCCCGGCGCCATGGCTTCGTCGTGCTCCACGACATGGCCTATCCCGGCTGGGTCGTCCATGTCGACGGCGAAGCCCAGGAGCTGCGGCGCGCCAACGCGCTGTTCATGGCGGCGGCGGTGCCGGCCGGGCAGCACACGGTATCGTTCGCCTACGAGCCGCTCACTCCGGAAAACCTCTGGGCCATGCTGACCGGCGGCGACTAGTGGGCGGCTTGCTCCCGCTGTTGCGGCAGTTCGCCGGGTTTGCCGCCGTCGGAGTGGCCGGGCTGGTGGCGCATTACGGGGTGTTGACCGCGCTGGTGGAACTGGCCGGCGTCGACGCCGTGCTGGCGTCGGTGGCCGGGTTCGTGGCTGGCGGGTTCGTCAACTACGGCTTGAACCGGCGTCTGGTCTTCCGGTCCGACCGTGCCCACCGCGCCGCGGGGCCGAGGTTCCTGGCGGTCGCCGCCAGCGGCCTGGTCCTGAACGCGGGGTTGATGGCATTGCTGGTCGATCACCTCGGCGTCCACTACCTCGCCTCCCAGGTGCTGGTGACCGCCAGCCTGACGGTCTGGCACTTCCTGTTGAACCGGTTCTGGACGTTTCGCACCTGACCCGTCTCACGATCCGTCGGCGCGCCGACGCCGACGTCGACGCGGCCCGGGCGGACGGGTCGCGGCCTCCACGGCGAGTTCGGAACTGGCTTCACCCGCCCGCCGCTCGAACACCATCACGTGGCCATCGACGTCATCCGCTCGGTCGCGGCGGATGACGCCGCGTTCGTGGTGGCGGAGCGCCAGTCCGGCTTCGGCGGCGACCCTCTGCACGTAGTCTGCCGAATGCGCGAAGCGGCGCGACGGCCGCAGGCGGCGCTCGACGCCGGGACCCTCGGGTTCCGCCGCTTCGACGGTGAGGGCGAGCAACCCGGCATCGGCGAGGCGCGCGCCGGCGGCGTGCAGCAGCGGGGCGAGGTCACCGAGGTAGATCAGCACGTCGGCGGCGGTGACGAGGTCGAAGCGCCGGGTCTCGGCGGCGAGGTGCTCGCATAATTCGGCCGTGTGCAGCGTGTCGTAGACGGCCTTGCCGGCGGCCTCGGCGATCATCGCCGACGACAGGTCGACGCCCTCCATCCAACGCGTCCGGGCTCGCAGCCGCTCGCCGACCAGCCCGGTGCCGCAGCCGAGGTCGAGCAACGATCCGAACGTGGCGTCTTGACCCCGGACCGCCTCGATCGCCCGCAGCAACAGCACCGGACCCTGGTAGCCGAGGTCGACCAGCAGCGACTTCTCGAAGCGCGGCGCGTACTCGTCGAACAAGGCGGTCACGTAGGCCGGCGGCAGGGTGTCGGGCGGCGGCGTGGCGCCGAGCAGGGCTAGGTGGGGCAGGGCGCCGTGGCGGTCGTCGGGGCTCATCGCCAGGTATCGCGAGAACGCCTGGACGGCGCGGTCACGCTGGCCGGCGGCGACCGCCGTCTCGGCGATCAGGAAGTGCAGGTCCGGCCAGTCCGGCGTCAGGTCGAGGGTCTGCTCGAGGACCGACAGGGCGCCGACGGCGTCTCCATCCAGCGCCAGCGCCAGCGCCACCTCGACCCTACGGTCGGCTCTCAGATTTCCGGAGGTCATCGGGGACGAACGGATGCCGGTCGGTGCCCGAAGCGGGCGCGCTCAAGGCCCCAGGGGCCCGACAGTCGACCGGTGTGTCCGAACCTCCCCGTCGTCGCGACGACCTGGAATAAATACCACGCCCGAGATCGTGGCGCATCGTGGACGATGGCGGGCGGCTTCGCTATCGCCCAGCCGCAGCATCACCGGCGACGTGACCAGCGACCGCCTATCGGTTGGCGTGGGCCAGAACAGCGCCGAACAGCACTTGCAGGCCGGGAAGCTGGTCCTCGAGCCGGGTGTTCTCGGCCTCGTTGTGGCTGATGCCTTGGTCGCACGGCGTGAACAGCAGCACCGTCGGGGCGATCCGGGCGAGGTGATAGGCGTCGTGGCCGGCCTGGCTCATCATGTCGAGGCACTTCACCCCGAGCTCGGCGGCTGTGCGGCGCACAAGGTCGATCAGGCCGGGATCGAAGCTGGTCTCGCCGAAGGTCCAGGCATCGCCGACGGCGATGTCGGTGTTGGTCTCGGCGGCACAGGCGGGCAGGGAGGCCCGGATGCGCTCCTCCATCTCGGCGGTCAGCCGGGGATCGGGGCTGCGAAAGTCGACGAACAGGGCCGCCCGGTCGGAAATGATCCCCGGGATGTTCGGCGAGGCCTCGATCCGGGCAACCGTCGACTTGCCTTCCCGGTCGGCGTAGTCGTGACCGACCCGGTTCACCGCCAGCGCGACGCTCGCGGCGCCGACCAGGGCGTTGCGGCGGCGCGCCATCGGCGTCGGGCCGCTGTGCGCGTTCTCACCGGTGACCTCGATCCGCATGCCACGCGCGAGATACGGGGCGGTAACCACGCCGAGTGGAATGCCGGCCTCCCACAGCGCCGGGCCCTGCTCGATGTGGATTTCGAAATAGCTGTCGATCGCCCGTCCGCCGACTGGTGCGGTGCCGGCCCAACCGATGGCGTCCAGCGCGTCGGCCACCGTGGCCCCGGACTGGTCGGCGCGGGCCAGCGCCCAGTCGAGGTCGTGAACCCCCGCGAACACGCCCGAGCACAGCATCGGCGGCGGGAAACGGCCGCCTTCCTCGTTGGTCCAGTTCACCACCTCGATCGTCCGCCGGGTCTCGATGCCGGCATCGTCGAGGGCGCGCAGGATCTCGAGGCCGGCCATGACGCCGAGGATGCCATCGAAACGACCGCCGGCAGCCTGGGTGTCGAGGTGGCTGCCGACCAGCACCGCCGGCAGCGTCGGGTCGCTGCCGGCGCGGCGCGCGAACATGTTGCCGAGCCGGTCGACGGCGACGCCGTAGCCGGCATCCTCGGCCCACGAGCGGAACAGGTGGCGGACCTCGCCATCGGCTGCCGACAAGGTGAGCCGGGACAGACCGCCGCGCGATCCCCTGCCGATCTCGGCCGAGACCATGAGCGTATCCCAGAATCGGTCGCCGTTGATCGGCGGGAGGTTGCTGGCCATGGGGAAGGACCCGGATGGTGAAGCGGCGATGGTAACCCGCCGTTTACCCTGCTCGCCAAGGGTTCCTTCATCCCGGCCGCCGATGCTGCTTCGGTGGCATCAGGAATGGGGGTTCCGACATGATCAGCGGCGTTTCCGGGGTATCGTCCCCTCTGCAGTTGGGAGCCGCGGCGCCCAAGCCGGCGCCGAGCGCGCAGCCGGTGCCCGCCGTCGGCGCCCTGCCCGGACAGGCCGGAGCCGGTATCGGCGACCTCCAGGGCGTTGCGCAGTCCGCCGTGGGGCGTGGTCAGATCATCGATATCGCGGCCTGACGCCGACCTTCCGCGCCGGCCTCGCGGTCTGCTAGAACGCGGTTATGAACCGCCGGCCGCCCGAGCCCGTTTCCAAAAGCGCCATCGCCGCCTACGAGCGCGACGGGATCGTCTGCCTGCGCGGGGTGTTCGACGCCGAGTGGGTCGCCTGCATGGGCGAGGCCGTGGACCGCGCCATGGCGGCACCGGGTGCTCACGGCGAGGAGTACGCCCGGGACGGCGGCCGGTTCTTCGGCGACCTGGACCTCTGGCGACGGCACGAACCGTTCCGGCGCTTCGTGTTCGAATCCCCGGCCGCGGAGATCGCCGGCCAGGTCATGCGATCCTCCAAGGTCAATTTCTTCTACGACCAGCTGCTGGTGAAGGAGCCGGGGACCGCCGAGCGCACTCCGTGGCACCAGGATCAGCCGTACTGGGCGGTGGCGGGCCGGCAGGTGTGCTCGATCTGGGTGCCGTTCGACCCGGTCCCGGAGGACACCTGCGTCGAGTACGTCGCCGGTTCGCACACCTGGTCGGAGTTCAGCCCCTACCATTTCGCCGACGGCACGCCCTACGCCGGAACCGGCCTGCCGCCCCTGCCCGATATCGAGGCGGAGCGCGAGCGCCACCGCATCGTGCGTTTCGCGCTTCATCCCGGCGACTGCCTGGTGTTCCAGGCGATGATCGTCCACGGGGCTCCAGGCAACCGCGGAACGTCCCGTCGGCGCGCGTTGGCGACCCGCTGGACGGGCGATGACGCCCGGTACTGCGTGCGGGCGGGCGAGGTGGCGATCCCCACCTCCGACCCCGGCCTCGGCCACGGCGACCCGATGGACTGCGAGGCGTTCCCGGTGGTTTGGCGGGGTTGACCCGGTGGTCTGGCGGGGTTGACCCGGTGGGCCGACGCCGGCGCTAGTAGGCTGTTGAAGACGTCGGCGGAGCGTCCGATGCCGCCGTGATTCGCCCGATCGGCGAGGTGATCGGGGTGGATTGATGCGATTGTGCCGCGTCGGCCGCCGTTGCAAGGTCCGTCCCATGATGAAACTCCGCGCCCTCTGGTCCGGCGATCTTGCGCTCGTTGACGCCTTCTGGACCTGGACGGTGGCGGTGGGGCTGCTGGTCAACATCGCCACCAGCGTCCTGTTCCTGGTGCTGATCCTGCAGG
>CAYNFA010000166.1:0-7678 GCA_964396345.1 uncultured Thalassobaculum sp. | reverse complement strand
AGTCGCGCCGCCGGAACGACAGCCCCCGCTGCGGGAATTCGCAGACCCCGGTCACGACGTCCGATGTCATGTGTATCCACCAGGTCTGCTGGACGGTGACCTGGCGGCCGCGGCCGAGAGCCTCGGGGGAGAGCACGGCGATGTTCCGACCACCCGCCGGATCGCGGACGCTCTCGTACAGGATCGCCTCCGCCTCGGCCAGCCGCGCGGTGTCGGCGAAGTCCTGACAGGGACCTGAACGGGTCGGATGCGTCCAGACCGCCCGGTCGCGGTCTAGAGGCGGTCGTGTCAGATCGAGAACCAAGCCGGCGACATCGGTTTGAAAGGCGGTGTGCGGGGTGCCGCCGGGCCGCCCCGGCATCTCCGTCAGGCTGAAGAACAGGAACCGGTAGAACGCCGTTTCGGCCATGCCGGTCTCGACGGTCTCGGCGGCGTAGAACACCCCGTCGGCCGCGTCCGGCCCCTGGTCGTGGCGCCGGAAGCGCGAACCGGGATAGCCCGGTCGATAGCGGAACGGCGTGAACAGCAGGTAGTGCAGCCCCCTCGCCGCCTCGGGTACCGTCGGCTTCACCGATTCGATCTCGGCTTCCAGGATGGCCTGATCGACGAGGCTGGCGTCCTCGACCAGGGCCAGGGTGGAATTGCGGTGCTGCGCCTCGACGATGCGCCAAAAGGCGCCCGCGACCGGACGGCGCTCAGACGCGAGCTCGGAAGGCGTCCACATGGGCCGCCGCCTCGGTCAGTCCGACGATGGTGGTGATCCGGTCGATCGGCCGTCCGCCGAGCGCCCGGTTGTGCGCTGCCAGCCATTGCCGGGCGAGGTCCCGGTCGCCACCCATGATCGCGTCGAGGGAGCGGTAGAGCCGCAGCAGCAGCAGGCCCAGTTCGTACGGCTTGGTTCCCGGCCGCAACTCGCCGCCGGCCGACAGGCGCGTGACCGACGCCGGCGAGAGGCCGAGGACCCGGCCGAGAGTCGTCTTGCTGATTTGCCAGGATTCGGCCGCCCGCAGCACCGCTGTCGTCACGACGCGCGCGCGCTCGTCGGTCGCTGTATCGTCGGAAATGGCCAAGCGTGCCGTCATCGCATCCTTCCATATGAAAGATTAGAGCATCAGACTTTCATTTGGAAGCCGCCAGACGGATTGCTAGCCCCGGTCATCCTCCGGCAACAGGATCGGCTCGCCGTGCGGGGCGCGCTCGGCGGCCCGGGCCCAGGCCTCGGCGCGGCGGTCGAGGCGATCGGAAGTCAGGTCGGTGCGGGCCAGCACCAGACCTTCGAGCGCCTTCAGCCAGTGCCGGTAGTAGGTGTCGCCAAGGTCGGGATCGCCCGCCGCCTGGGCCGCCTCGATCTCCGCCGACAGCGCGGCCGCCCACTCGTTCCAGGTGAACAGCCCGCCCTCGTGCAGCTTCACCGTCATCGCGAAGGCCTGGGCCTCCCACGGCTCCCGGAACACCGGACCGTCGCGGTCGACGGGGATCCGAGGCAGCGAGTCAAGCGGAACGGTGGTGCTCATGCCACCTCCAGGTAAGGCTCCCAGAGATCCAGGTGCACCGCGCCGGGCTGCGCGTCCGCCCCCCAGAGCTCGAAGGAGTCGAAGGCGAGGTTGTAGAGGTGGTGCGCGATGCCGCGCTCGCCCTTCGCCGAGGTGTCGGCGTAGACATGGGCGCCGTGGTGCAGGACCACCCTGCCGATGCGCCCGCGGACGTAGCGCGGCGCCCGGGTGTGGCCGGCCGGATGGTCGTTGCGGACCCGGACCCTGTCACCGATCGCGAAACGCGGCGCGCGGTCGACCTCGCGGGTGTAGGGCGAACCCTGCTGCAGCGCCTTGACCACGCGCTCAGCCTTGATCGCCTCGATGCCATCCGGCTTCGGCGTCAGGGCCTTGCCGGCGCGCAGTTCCTCGGCGGTCACCAGGCCCTTCTCGACCAGCAGGACCTCAAGCCCATGCAGCCACTGCTCGAAATAGGTGTTGGCAAGGTACTGGGCCGGCGGCTGGTGCTCGCGCGCCGAGCGCGCCTGATCGATGGTCCATTGCCCGAGCCCGCCGCAGGCCAGCGTCAGCGCGAACGCCCGGCGCTCCCAGTCGCCGTGGAAACGATCATCTTCCGGCTCGTCCTGCACGGGACCGAAGCCGTGCATCCCGCCCATGTCATGCGCGCCGTTCATTCCGCCACCCTCCGCGCCGCCGGAGCCGCGACCGTCTCGACACCGATCATGGCGTTCCGGGTGACCAGGGCCGCCAGTTCGTCCTCGGACAGCCCCTCGGTTCCGGTCGGCCGCTTCGGCAGCACCAGGTAGCGCACCTCGGCGGTGGAATCCCAGACCCGGATCTCGACGTCGTCCGGCAGCACGGTCCCGAAATCCGCCAGCACGCCGCGCGGGTCGATCACTGCGCGCGAGCGGTACGGCGCCGATTTGTACCAGACCGGCGGCAACCCAAGGACCGGCCACGGGTAGCAGGAGCAGAGCGTGCAGACGACCAGATTGTGAACCCGGTCGGTGTTCTCCACCACGATCATGTGCTCGCCTTGGCGGCCCTCGAAGCCGTAGGACTTGATGGCCCCCGAAGCGTCGCGCCGCAGCCAGTCGAGGAATTCCGTGTCGGTCCAGGCGCGCGCCACCACGCGGGCACCGTTGCGCGGCCCGACCTTGGTCTCGTAGATGTCGATGAACTCGTCGAGCGCCGCCGGATCGACCAACCCCTTCTCGACCAGCAGCGACTCCAGCGCCTTCACGCGCAACTGCAGCTCGCCGAGCCGGGGGTGCTCGTGGTCGTGGCTATGGCCATCCCCATGGTCGTGGTGATGGTGGCCGTGATCGTGGTGGTGGTCGTCGTGACCGGCCATGGCGCCTTCCTCCGATCGGCTCTGTGAAGGGGCGATCCTAGGACCGGCCGGCAACGCCTGCAACGGCCCTGCCAGCCACAAACACGGACTCTATCGTCAGCCGCGACCAAGCGGGCGACGGTCGGCCACGCAAAAAGCCGCCCTGCGAGGGGCGGCTTCGCGTCGGTGTCCCGGAACCGAAGTTCCGCGGGCGCCGTGTGTCAGTAGCCTTCGCGCTCCATGCGCTTCCGCATCAACTTGCGATGCCGGCGAACCGCCTCGGCGCGCTCGCGCGCCTTCTTCTCGGACGGCTTCTCGTAGTTCCGGCGAAGCTTCATCTCACGGAAGACACCCTCGCGCTGCATCTTCTTCTTCAGCGCGCGCAGGGCTTGATCGACGTTGTTGTCGCGAACGGTAACTTGCACGGACTTCCCACTCCTTTCGATTCCGATCTCGGCACGGCGAACGGCAGCCCACGGGCCCCACCGATCGGGAGTCCCTGGCCGCCGACATTTGTTGAGTATACCGGAACCTGAGGTCATGCGCCAGCGGGCGCGGCCTGCGGGTCCGGTTTACCCGGAACGTCGGGCGCGCTATATGCCCCATCATGACAATCAAGTCCATACTTCGCGTCGGCGACCCCTTGCTAAGGCGTCCGGCCGATACCGTCGGCGATCCCGGCGACCCGGAGATCCGGCAATTGATCGAGGACATGACCGACTCGCTCGCCGAGGCCGGTGGCATCGGGCTGGCGGCACCGCAGATCGGGATCTTGCGCCGGGTGCTGATCTTCAAGGTTCCCGACCTGCGGGCCAGCACCCTGCCCGAGGACGGACCGTGCCCGTTGACCGCGCTGATCAACCCGGTTCTGGAGCCGGTCGGCGACCTGATGGCGCTCGGCTGGGAAGGCTGCCTGTCGATCCCCGGGCTGCGCGGCGAAGTGCCGAGGCACCTCCGCGTTCGGGTCCGCGCGACCACGCCCGTGGGCGAGCCGATCGAGATGGTGGTGGCCGGGACCCGCGCCCGTGTCCTCCAGCACGAGATCGACCACCTGGACGGCGTGCTCTATCTCGACCGCATGACCGACTTCACCCGCTTCGGCTTCGTCGAGGAGATCTTCGAGGCGGAGGCCGCGCGACGGCAGGAGGCCACGACATGATTCGCACGCCGGAAATGGACGCGCTCCGGGATCGTATCCTGGATGCCACGCTGCCAAACGTGATCTTCGACGGCTGGAGCCGCAAGGCCCTGACCCACGGCGCAGTCTCCGCCGGGCTGGCCGCCGAGGATGTCGACATCGCGTTTCCGCGCGGTGTACGCGGCGCCGTCGAGCATTGGCTGCGACGGGCCGACGAAGCGATGCTGGCGACCCTGGGGGACGCCGACCTCGACGCCATGCGGATCCGCGAGCGCATCGCCTTCGCCGTCCGTCTCCGGTTGGAGCAGGCGACCCCGCACCGTGAGGCGGTGCGCCGCGGCCTCGCCTTCCTGGCCCTGCCCGGCAACGCCCGGATCGCGGCCGAGAGCCTGTACCGCACGGTCGATTCGATCTGGTGGGCCTGCGGCGACCGGTCGACCGACTTCAATTTCTACAGCAAGCGCGGCCTGCTCGCGGCGGTGTACTCGTCGACCCTGCTGTACTGGCTGGACGACGCCTCGGAAGGCCACGCCGACACCTGGGCGTTCCTGGACCGCCGGATCGCCGACGTGATGCGGATACCGAAGATCACCGGGCGCTGGCGCGAGCTCAGCGGCAAGTTGCCGAGCCCGATGCGGCTCATGCGGGCGTTTCGCCGGGCCAGGGGCGCCGCCGCCGGTTGACGTGCCCCATCTTGCGGCCGTCCCGGATCTCGGCCTTGCCGTAGAGGTGAAGCTTGGCCGACGGGTCGGCCATCAGGGAGGGCCAGTCGCGGGCGTCGTCACCGATCAGATTGACCATCTCGGTCTCGAACAGCGCCTCCACGGGGCCGAGCGGCTGGCCGACGACAGCTCGCACGAACTGCTCGAACTGCGAGGTGGCACAGCCGTCCTGGGTCCAGTGACCCGAATTGTGGGGCCGCGGCGCGATCTCGTTCACCAGCACCCGGCCGTCCTCGGTCACGAACAGCTCGACCGCCAGCAGCCCGACCAGGTCGAGCCGCTCCGCCAGGGTGACGGCGGCGGCGCAGGCCAGGTCATGGATGGCGGGCGTCACCGGCGCCGGCGCCAGGCTGCGCCGCAGGATACCGTCGCGATGCTCATTCATCGCCGGCGGAAAGGCGCGGACCGTCCCGTCGACGCCACGGGCGACAATCACCGAGATCTCGGCGACGAAGTCGATCCGGCGCTCAAGTATGGCGTCGTCGGCGGCAAGCGACTGCCAGGCCTCGCGCAGCGAAGTGTCGAGGCCGACCGGAATCTGGCCCTTGCCGTCGTACCCGAACCGGCTGGTCTTCAGGATCGCCGGAACGCCGACCGCCGCCACCCCCTCGGCCAGTTCGTCGAGGGTCGTGATCCCCCAGAATGGCGCCGTCTCGAGCCCGCAATGCCGGGCGAACCGCTTCTCCTCGACCCGGTGCTGGGCGACCTGCAGGGCCAGCGGGCCGGGCCGCACCGCCACCAGCGTCGCCAGCCGGTCGACCGTCTCGATCGGCACGTTCTCGAACTCGTAGGTCACGACGTCGACGGCGCGCGCGAAGCCGTCGAGGGCGGCCGCGTCGTCCCAGGCAGCCACGGTGGTCTCCGCCGCCACTTGCGAGGCCGGCCCGCCGGCGTCAGGGTCGTAGATGTGGCAGCGGTAGCCGAGATTGGCGGCGGCAAGCGCGGTCATGCGCCCAAGTTGCCCACCGCCCAGGATGCCGATGGTCGAACCAGGGGGCAGAGGCGCCGCCATCACGTGCCCTCGTCCACCGGTTGGTCGGCGACCGCCTCGGTCTGGCGTCTCCGCCACTCCGCCAGCGCGGCCGCAACCGCCGCATCCTGCAGGCCGACGATCGCCGCTGCAAACAGGCCGGCGTTGATCGCCCCCGGCTTGCCGATGGCAAGGGTGCCGACCGGTATACCGCCCGGCATCTGGACAATCGACAGCAGGCTGTCCATGCCAGAGAGCGCTTTGCTCTCCACCGGAACGCCCAGCACCGGCAGCGAGGTCAGGGACGCGATCATGCCCGGGAGATGGGCCGCCCCGCCGGCGCCGGCGATGATCACCTTGAGTCCGCGGCCGCGGGCGGCCTCGGCGTAGTCCAGCATGCGTTTGGGCGTGCGGTGCGCGGACAGGATCCGACATTCGTGGGCAACGTCGAGAGCCGTCAGCGTATCCGAGGCGTGCCGCATGGTGGCCCAGTCCGACTGGCTGCCCATGACGACGCCGACCGCCGGCGCATCAGCGTGTTTGGTCATGTCCCCTCCAGCCTATCGGCGGAAGCGGCGGATTATAGGAACGCAGCGACCCGGCGCAAGCGCCGTGGCGGGGCGCCGCCCAACCCCGAAGCGCCGGCTGGCGGTCATGCTGACAGTGCGCCGCCGAGGCGATAGACTGACCGGGACACAAAGCCAGGGTTCGACGCCGATTCCATGAATGCGTATTCGCTCGATAACGTGTCTGCCCTGGTGGTGGACGACAACCGCTTCATGCGCACGATCTTCGTGAACGTGCTGCGGGGGCTTTCGATACGGCACGTCGCCGAGGCCCGGGACGGCCACGAGGCCCTCGAGGAGCTTCGCAGCACCCCGATCGACCTGGTGGTCATGGATTGGGAGATGGAAGGAATGAGCGGCATGAAGCTTCTGGAGACGATCCGCAGCGGCAAACGCGGCATCAACCCGCTGGTGCCGGTCATCGTCGTGTCAGCCAACACCATCGCGCGCAACATCATCCAGGCGCGTGACGCCGGGATGACGGAGTTCCTGGCGAAGCCGGTGTCGGCGGCCAGCCTGTACGCGCGGATCGTATCAATCATCGAGAACCCCCGGCGCTACGTCCGGACGGGATCTTATTTCGGTCCGGATCGTCGGCGACGCTTCGACCCGGACTATGTCGGGCCGCGTCGGCGCGTCGAGGACCGCCAGCGCACCAGCCTGGGCGACCTCGACGCCGTCGGTCGCGCCTGACCGGCACGCCTGACCGGCACGCCCAACGCCGCACGACGCTCCTGGAGATACCGTCAATGGCCGACGACAAACCAAAGGTCGAGTTCATCGACAATCCCAACCCCTTGCGATCGAAGGTCAAGGTGAAGGCCGGCGTCGACGCTACCGCGATGATCGCCCAGGCGGAGGAATCGGTTCAGAAGCTCAGCGGCGAATTCGAGACCATCTTCGCCGAGAGCGTGACCGCCATCGCCTCGGCGATGGCGGAGGTCCGCCAGGGCGGCATGACCCGTGAGCGCGGCTTGGTCCGGTTGCGCCGGCTTCTGCACGACCTGCGCGGCCAGGCGGGAACATTCGGCTACCCGCTGGTCAGCCAGGTCGGCGACAGCGCCTGCAAGTTCATCGATCTTTCAGAGGACATCGGCAGCACCGAGGTCGGGGTCATCGGCATGCATGTCGACGCCCTGAAGGCGATCAGCCAAGCCAGGATCAAGGGTGACGGCGGGCCGATCGGCCAGGAACTGATGAGCGGCCTGCGCAAGGTCATCGTGAAGTACAACACGGCGGGCGGCGCCTAAGGGGAACCGCAACGACCGACGGCATCAGGCGATGATGTCCGGCAGCAGGCGGCTCTCCAGCAGCGAGATCTCATCCTTCAGCAGCAGCTTCCGCTTCTTGAGCCGCTGAAGCTGGAGTTGATCGAACGGCGCCTTGTCGAGCAGTCGGGCGATGACGTCGTCGAGATCGCGATAGGTGAGAACGCCGCGCAGCCGATGCCCCTCGA
>CAYNFA010000165.1:0-7710 GCA_964396345.1 uncultured Thalassobaculum sp. | reverse complement strand
GCCTGCTGAAGACGGTCGAGTTCCGGCCGGCCCGGAAGACCCCGAAGCCGCGCATGGCCGGGCTGTCCAACGCCGTGGTCGACGCCTCCGGCTCGGGTCAACGCGCCGAGCTCGACGCCACCGGTCGCTACAAGATCCGCCAGCAATTCGACCAGCGCGGCGAGGGCGACGGCCAGGCGTCGCGCTACATGCGCAAGGCCGAGCCTTATGGCGGCGCGAACACCGGCATGCACTTCCCGTTGCTGAAGGGCACCGAGGTGATCCTGGCCTGCGTCAACGGCGACCCTGATCGGCCGGTGATCGTCGGCGCCATGCAGAACGACCAGTATCCGAGCGTGGTGAACTCGCGCAGCAACACCAAGAACCGGATCCGCACCACCAGCGGCGCAACGCTGGAAATCGAGGACGGGCCGGCTTCCAGCAGCGGCGGGGGCAGCGGCGCGTCCTCGGGCGCGACCCTGGCGCCGCAACGCGCCCTGGAGGGGCCGTTCGCGGCGCCTCCGCCCTCGGCACAGCCGCTCGCCGGGCAGCGTGCGGAGGCGGACGCCGCGGCTTCCGGCGGCTCGACGTCTTCCTATGTCCGGCTGCAGGTGACCGCCGGCACCGACAGTTACTGGCGGCTCGGCTCGAAGCCGACCGACACCGCGGAGGACAGCCGCACGCCCGGCATGTCGGACATGTCGGGAGGTGGCGATGCCGGCGGAGCCGGCTTCTTCGCCTACACCGCCGGCGACAGCAGCGCGCTGGTCGACGGCGCCAGTTACAGCCAGGTCGGCGCCGATCGGCTGGACTACGTCGTCGCCGACCGGCGGATGAGCGCCACCAACCACAACGCCGTAGCGACGAGCCAGCATCAGGTCATCGCCAAGGGGATCAGCATCGAGGCATCGAAGGCCAAGCTTTCGGAGAACTCTTCGCCGGCGAAAGCGGCGGATGGCAATATCGACGTCGTCGCGGCGGCGACCGCCAACCTGACCACCGGTGCCGACTTCATTCAGTTGGTCGGCGGCAAGTTGACGATCAAGGTCACCGGCGACGTCAGCATCGAGACCAAGGGCAGCATGACCGTCAAATCCTCCGGGGACATGACGCTCGATTCCTCCGGGGACATGACGCTCAAGGCGTCCGGGGACATGACGCTCAAGTCGTCCGGGAACATGACGTTGGATGCCGGCGGATCGATGACGGTGAAGTCCGGATCCAGCATGTCGCTTTCCAGCGGCTCGGGCCTCACCGGCAAAGCCGGCACCGCCCTCGACCTCAAGGGTGGAACGACGATGTCGATCAAAGGCTCCGCCAGCGGCACGGTGGACGGCGGCGGTACCCTCACAGTCAAGGGCGGCATCATAAACCTGAACTGACCCCGGGCTCTGCCCTACGCCATGCCCTCGAAGCAGACGTTCCGTAGCGTCTCGCCGCGCGCGAAGCGGTCGAGCTGGCTGGCGACGAAGGTCCAGCGCCGCGTGCTCATCTCCTCGGTCCAGGCCGAGTTGTGGGGTGACAGAATGACGTTGTCGAGCTTCTGGAAGGGGAAGCGGGACGGCCAGGGGTTCGGGTCCGCCTTGGACGGGTAGACGTACCAGACGTCCAGGATCCCACCTCGGATCCGGTTGTCGGCCAGCGCCGCGTACAGCGCCGCCTCGTCGATCACCTCGCCGCGGCCGACGTTGCAGATTACCGCGTCGGCCTTCATGCGGGCGAACTGCGCGGTGCCGATCATTCCTCGGGTGCTGTCGTCGAGCGGGGCGCAGACGATCACGAAGTCGCTCTCCGCCAGCAGCCGGTCCATGTCGGCGACGGTGCCATACCAGTCGACCAGTTCGGGTTCGTCGCGCACCGTGCGGCTGACCGCCATCACCGTCATGCCGAACGCCTTGCAGCGCCGCGCCACCTCGCGGCCGATGTGACCGTAGCCGACGATGCCGACGGTGCGGCCGCGCAACTCGCGGTGCATCGGGCCGGCCGAGATCGAGCGGCCGTTGTAGGACTTGGTCTTCATCATCGGGTGGGTGTCGCGCATCAGCCCGATCTGAAACTCCAGCATGCCCAGCAGGACATGCTCGGCGATCGTGGTCTCGTGTTCGTGGGTGTTGCAGAACACCACGCCCGTCGGCAGGTCGGCCGGGGTGATCCAGTCGTAGCCGGTGAAGGGAATCTGGTAGAGCTTGAGTCGGTTGGTGGGCGGCACGTCGAACCGGCTTCCGCCGATCACGGCGTCGGCCTCGGCCAGCGCCTCCGGGAACCGCTCAGGCTCCTCGGCTACGTCGCAGGTCAGGAATCGCCACTCGGTCCCGACCGCCTTCGCCAGGAAGTCGGCGCGGCGGATCGAGTTTTTTCCGGCCAGCAGGACGGTCGGCTTTTCGCTCACGGGTGGGCCTCGTCGGTGTAGCATCCGGAAGCGCCGCCGTGACCGGCGACGCCCAGACCTTGTGTCCGGCGAGCTGGTTTGTCCAGTCTCGGCGGGTATCCGCCACAGGAGAGAGTTCGATGCCCGAAGGAGGTGACGCCTACGCCGGCTGGCTTGGCTGGGAGCGCGCGGCGATGACCCGGGGGGCGGTGGCCTGCGGAAACCCGGACGCCGCCCAGGCCGGAGTCGACGTGCTGGAAGCCGGCGGAAACGCCATTGACGCCGCCGTTGCCGCGGCCTTCGCCATGGGCGTGGTCGAGCCGCTCGACAGCGGGCTCGGGGCGGGTGGCTTCATGACGTTGCACCACGTCGCGACCGGCACCACCACCTGCCTCGACTTCATGGGAACCGCCCCGGCGGCGGCCCGCTATGAGCTTTACCAGTCGGTCGATCCGCTCGGCGACTACACCATCAAGGTTAAGGGTCGGGCCAACGAGGAGGGTCACCGCTCGGTCGCCGTGCCGGGGGCGGCTGCCGGATTGTGCGAGGCGTTGGAGCGCTTCGGCACACTCGACCGGCGCGCCGTGCTGGCGCCGGCGATCCGGATCGCGTCGGAGGGCTTCACCGTTGCGGCCAAGGCGGCGCTGCGGATGGAGCGCACCGAGGCGATGCTCGACCTGACCGAGGAATGCCGCCGCGTCCTAAAGAAACCCGACGGCAGCCTGTTCCGCGCTGGCGACCGCATGGCGATGCCGGACTACGGCCGCAGCCTGGCCGCCCTCGCCGAGCACGGCCCGGCGGTGTTCCACACCGGCGTCCTGGCCGCCGGGATCGTCGCCGACATGGCTGCCAATGGCGGCTTCCTGACGGCCGCGGATCTGGCCGGCTATCGTGTCGTGGAGCGTCGACCGGCCACCGGCGGCTACCGGGGCCTTCGCATCGCCACCATGAGCGCGCCCTCGTCCGGTGGCTTGGTTGCCGCGGGTATGGCCGCGCTCGAGCGCCAGGTCATACCGGCGACGGTCGAGGGACGGGCCGAGGCGCTGGCCCGTGCCATGCTGGCAATGTTCGAGCAGCGGCGCACCGGGCTCGGCGATCCGGCCTTCGCGCCGGTCGCCGGCGAATCGAGCGAGACCACCAGCCTGTGTGCGATCGACGCCGCCGGCAACGCCGCCTGCATCACCTTCTCCAACAACAATCACTCCGGCGTGGTGGTGCCGGGCACCGGCATTCTGCTGAACAACCAGATGCGGCTGTTCCACGCCTGGCCCGGCAGCCCGAACTCGGTTGAGCCTGGCAAACGGCCGGCCAGTTCGATGATGCCGACGCTGGTGTTCGACGGCAGCCGTGTCGCCGTGGCGATCGGCGCTTCCGGCGCGACCCGGATCGTGACGGCGATCATGCAGATCCTGTATCACCACCTCGGACGTGGCGTCCCGCTGGAGCAGGCCGTGCGCGAGCCGCGCCTGCACGCCGAGGAGGACACCCTGATGGCCGACGCCGATTTCCGGGGCGTCGCCGAACCGCTGGCGGGACGGCTCGGCCTTCGCTTCGCCGCCTCGCCGGGCCGGGACCCGACCATGGCATCGTGCCAGAGTATCGCGGTCGAGGCCGGCGGGCTGACGGTCGCCGTCGGCGACCCGCGGGCCAGGGCGCAAGGCAGAGTGGTCTAAGGTCCGGCGGTCGGCCGTGCAATCCCGGCCGGCGCAGCTGACGCGCCGTCGATCGCCAAGACCCGCCGGCTGTCGAGCATGACGGCCGCGCGTCCCAGCGCGGCGCGCGGCAGGCGGGCAACAGGTCCGGCGTCGCCGCCGGCGAGGAGCCGCAGCAGTTCGCGCTCGGCGCGGAACTCTGGATCGCGGCCGTAGCCGAGCGCCTCCAGGCAGCCCGAGAGACCGGAGGTGTCGCAGTCGAGGTAACCGGAGGCTTCCTCAAGCCGCCGCGCGTCAATTCGTGGTTGCGCACGAGCACGAGCGGGCAGGCGACCGGTTCGGAGTTCGGGTCGTAGATGGCGTTGCCGGCAAATACCCCGCCGGCCAGATTCCCCGGCAGCGGTGGCAGGTGGACGGCCATCAGGTAGGTGCCGCCGAAGGACTGGCACCGCAGAACGATCTGCCCGGTCTGGCCGTCTTCCGATCCCGCGCCCGTGAAGGCAATGACGCGGCCGAGGATGGACTCGGTGTACTCCGCGCGCAGCCGGCCGTCCGCGTCGACCTCGACACCGAGCGCGCCACCCAGCAGCTTGCCGTCCTGTTCCGGCGACCAGGCGAGCGAGAGCGCCAGGAAACTGCCGTTCAGCAGGGCGCCGTTTCGCCAGACTTCTGCACCATCCCCGCGCGCGGGGATGGGCGCCATCGCCCGCCAAGGTACTTCCGCCCGGGTGTACGGCTCGAGCAGGGTGTTGGGAAGTGACGCGTTGTTCCCCAATGCCCGGGCGAACTGGCCGAGGTCGCACGTCATGATGAAGTGCGCGCCCTCGGGTAGACCGAGCGCGGTCGCCCAGTCCTCGTACAGGCTAAAAGTTCGCGGGGTCGACCGTCCGCTCTGCCAGTTGTAGCAACTTTGGATAGTCATGACGGTATTCGGATTGACCTTCTCAAATATTGCGCAGAGCTCCTTGCGGGTAAGGCACCCAAGCGCGGTCGAAGTGAGCTTCAGCTTTCTCGAAATCTCGACGCCCCGTCGCATCTATACCCCAGATTACCGGTGATTTGAGATGTGAAGTGTGGCGACGCTCAAGCGCTCGCCCAAATTGCTCTGCGAATTTCTACGACTTGCTGCGAGAAAACGCAAATCGCTGCCACGGACTTGCACCGGCGGCGCGGCCATATTCGTCCGGTCGAGTGACCAGCAGCAATCCGCAAACCCTGCGTGACAGCCGTGGAGCACAATGATCGGAACGCACCCGCCGCTTCGCCGCCCATCGCGCCTGCTGGCCTCGCGCGCTTCGGGCCGCGGAGATCGCGCGCTGATCGCCGCCGGCCGAACTCTCGCGGCCTTCCTTGCGTGGGCTTCCTTCGCCGGGGGCGCGTTGGCGCAGAGCCGCGTCGTGGAAGAGGTCCTCGTCGAGCAGTCGCGGATCGTCGAACGCTTCTCGCCACCGCCCGTCAAGGGCTCCGCAAGCCTGCGGGTGCCGGATGTGGTGGAGCCTATCCCGGCCGAACTGGCGGCGCGGGGCGGGTTTGTCCTGCGCGCGGTGCGGGTCGAGGGCGCGACCGCGTTGGGCGAACCGGAACTGCGCCCGCTCTGGGAGAACATGATAGGGCGCCTGACCGAGGTGTCGGATCTGGTCGAGCTGACCGACCGGATGGAAAGCCGGTATCGGCAGTCCGGAATTCTCGCGGTCGCCGTCGTTCCGGTCCAGGACTTCTCCGGCGGCGAGGCCCGGATCGTCGTGTTCGACCGGTCCTTCATCCAGACCATCGAGACCCGCGGCGACCACCCCGGGCTGCGCGATCGCCTCGACCCCTACATCCGGCGGCTGGTGGCGCTGCAGCCGCTGCGCCTCGCCGAGGTCGAGCGGATCCTGCTCCTGATGAGCGACATGGCCGGCCTCAACATCGAGGCGTCGCTGCGCCGACCCGAGCAGCCGGGCAACGGCGGCGCGCTCACCCTCGACATCGCCTTCCAGAAGCGGGTCGTCCGGGTCTCGTTGGACGACCGCGGGACCGACGAGGTGGGCCCGGTCCAGGCGTTCGCCACCTATCAGGAGAACGATCTGCTGGGCTTGCTGGAATCCACCACCCTGACCGGCGTGACGATCCCGAACCAGCCGCGCGAGCTGCTGTTCGGCCAACTCGCGCAGGACTTTCCGGTCGGCTCGAACGGGCTGCACGTCGGATACCGCCTGGGCGCAACTCGGTCCGAGCCGGGTGGCGACCTCGCCGACCTCGACCTGCAGGTCGCGTCGCTGTCGGGCGAACTGTACGCCTCCTATGCCGTGTTGCGGACGATCGATCACAGCGTTTTCGGCCGCATCGGTCTGGCGACCCGCGACACCGATGTCGATGTCCCCGGTCAACGGTTGTCGCGCGACCGCTACCGCTGGCTGACGCTCGGCGTCGCCGCGGAGCACGAGACCGGGATCGGACCGCTGGCCGTGCAGGCGGAGTATCTCCACGGCCTCGACGCCTTCGATGCGACCGACGAGGGGGCGTCGCAAGCGAGCCGCAGCGCCGCCGAACCCGACTTCCGGATCCTCAGGGGCGGCGCCACCCTGACGCTGCCGCTCTCCGGCTGGCTGACCGCCATCGGCCGGCTGGAGGGCCAGTACGCTTTCGGCGCGCTGCCGGCCGACGTGCAGATGTCGTTCGGCGGCGACCCGTTCGGCCGGGCCTTCGATTCCGGGGCGGCGTCCGGCGACTCGGGAATCATGGGCGGCATCGAGGTGGAGGCCGCCACCGGCGCCCCCTTCGACGGCGTTCTCGGTACCGCCGTCTACGGGTTCGCCGACCACGGCGCGTTCTGGTTCCAGGGCGATGACCGGCCCGACACCCGGGAGACGCTCGGCTCCGTCGGGGCGGGTGCCCGGGCCAGCCTGGAGGCCGGACTGCTGGTCGAGGCCACCCTCGCCGTCCCGATCGAGTACGGTTCCGGGGGCGAGGACACCGGCGCGCGGGTGTTCCTCGCCGTCAGGAAGCGATTCTGAGGCATGGCCGGATCCCTGCCCCCGCGGTCGGGCGACGCCGCTCACGGATGGAGGTCCACGATGCGACCGCACAGCCTGATGTTCGCCGCGCTGCTGATTGCGGCTTCCGCCGGACCGAGTGTCGCCCAGGTCGGCGGATCGCCGCCGGCGCCCGGGCCGGACGTGGCGCGCGCCGTCGCCGCGATCGACGCGGCGGTGCGGAACACGATGGCGCTGACCGGCGTGCCGGGCGTCGCCGTCGCGGTCGTGCACCGTGACGCCGTCGCTCACGCCCGCGGGTACGGCGTTCGCGAGGTCGGCCGGCCGGAGCCGGTGGACACCGACACGGTGTTCCAGGTGGCTTCGGTATCGAAACCGATCGCCTCGACGATCGTCGCGGGGGTGGTCGGGCGCGGCCTGATAGGCTGGGACGACGCCGTTCGCTCCCGCATTCCCGGCTTTGCGCTGTCGGATGCCTACGTCACCGCCACCGTTACCGTCGCCGACCTTCTGTCGCACCGCTCGGGCTTGCGGACATCCGCCGGCGATCTGCTCGAGGACCTCGGCTACGACCGGACGTACATCCTGTCCCGGCTGGTGCATCAGCCGCTCGACCCGTTCCGCTCCAGCTACAACTACAGCAATTTCGGCTACACCGCGGGCGCCGAGGCGGCGGCGGCGGCCGCCGGCACCGATTGGGAGCGGTTGGCGGAGACGGTGCTGTTCGAGCCGCTTG
>CAYNFA010000164.1:0-7715 GCA_964396345.1 uncultured Thalassobaculum sp. | reverse complement strand
ATGGACAAGGCGGTCGCGTGGGTGAAGCGCTGCCCGAACCCGATGCCGGGCCCGAGCGAGATCGAGATCCGGCCGCTGTACGAATTGGCCGACTTCCAGGATGCGATGACGCCGGAGATCGCCGAGCTGAACGACCGCAACCGCGAGAAGGTGGGCGGCCACTGAAGCTGCCCGGTCAGCGCGACGTCGGGTGCCATCGGCCGGCCACCGTTACGTCGTGAATGCCTCGAATGCGTTCCGCCTGCGGCGACCCGCTCCGGGAAACGACACGTGGGGGGCGGGAGTGCGGGGCGGCGACCGTCCGTTTACCCGATGAGTTCGTCGCGCCGGTCGTCGGTCTCGCCGTAGCGCGCCAGGCTCGGCGGTTTCAATCCCTCGTACAACCGGGCCAGGCCCTGGTTGACGATGCGGTTGTTGCGCTCGAACAGCGAGTTGCCGTCCAGGTCGCTCTCCACCAGCAGCGGGCCGAACCGCTCGACCTCGAACACCCACATCGCCTGGGCGATGCCGAGATCGTCGATCCAGTGGGCGTCGCGCACCCGCTTGATGCCACGCCCCAGCAGGGCGCCGGTGCCGTAGCCGACGGTGGTCAGGTACACTGCCCCCGCCGGCACGAAGGTGTCGCGGTAGTCCTGCTCGCTCATGCCACCCTTGCCGACGATCACCTTCGCACCCGAGACCTCGAGCCATTTCGGCAGCCATTTCGAGAACCGGAAGCTGGCGGTGGCGGTTACGGCGCCGACGTTGAAGCTGCCGTCGGCGTTGCGCGACGCCGCCGGCGAGCAGTGGAAGTTGACGTTGGTCAGCGCCTTCAGGTCGACCGGCGGGGCCACGCCGTCCTGCAGCACGCGCTTGTAGACGCTCTCCCGCCCCGTGTAGATCAGCCCGTCGAGATAGACCACATCGCCGAGTTCGAGGCGGCGCAGGTCCTCGTGACGGACCGGGGTGGTCAGGCTGACTTCTTTGAGCTTGCCGCTGGGCTCTGCCATTCGACCGTGTCCCGTCGCAGGTAGGGGGTGAACCATTCGGGATCGGTGCGGTACTCGATCCGCCCGTCCGGGTGCAGCCGCGCCGTCGCGCGCCGCGACGACAGGCAGAAGCAGTGCACGCTCATCGGCATGCCGCCGGTGTGGGTGTAGCCGACCTCGATGTGGCAATCGACCACCATGGACGAGCCGACGAACCCCATCGCGCCCATGCCGATGGAATTGCCGAGCAGCTTCAACTCGTCCTCCAGCGCCGCGATCTCCGGGTCGGGGTTGCGGTCGCCGACGACCCTCAGGCAGGCCGCCTGCTTGCCCAGCACCATGCAGGTGTCCTTCGATCCGCCAAGCCCGATGCCGACGATCGCCGGCTGGCAGGCAAGCCCGCGCTTGCCGAACGCGATCAGGGTGTCGAGATAGAACCGCTTGATGCCGTCGACGCCGTCGGCCGGGAACAGCATGCGGTAGTCGGTGCCGAACAGCCCGCCCTTGTGGACCGTGGTGACGTCGATCCAGTCGGCGTCCGGCTCGAAGCTGTACTCGATCTCCGGCGCGTTGATGCCGACGTTGTTGTCGTTGTCCCGGCGCGACAGCGGGTGCACCCGGTTCGGGCGCAGCGGCACGTCGTGGGTGGCGCGCGCGGTTGCCCGGCGGATGCGGCGCTCAAGCTCGACCGGCCCGCCCTCGATGCGGGCCTCGTTGCCGATTTTCACGTAGTAGCGCGGTACCCCGGTGTCGGCGCACATCGGCCGGCGGTCGGCCTTGGCGGCCTCCCAATTTTCCAACATGGCGCGCAGCACGAACGCCGACAGATCCCCGGACTCGGTGGAGGCCATGGCCTGGATGCCGTGCAGGTAGTCATCCGGGATCTCGATGCCGGCCTTGGCCATCACCGTGTGGGCTGCTTCCTCGATACGGTCGGCCGCGATCTGCGGGGCGTGGGGCATGCGGGGCCCTCTGGTGGGTTTCCTCGGCGGACAGCGTAGCGGGTCGGCGGTGGTTTGGAAAACGCCGACGCTGCGGCGGTGCCGCTGCGGCCGTCGGCTACTCGGCGGGCAGCACCGCGACGCCGCCGCGCCCGGGCACCGGGACCGGCTCAGCCTTCGGCACGCCGTCGAGGATCTGATCCATCGCCTCGGCGAGCGAGGTCACGCACAGGTCGGCGCGCGTCATCTTGACGAGGTCGAGGCGGCTGGCCTCCTGGGGGTCGAGCGACCAGAACCCCAAGAGGATGCGGGCGTCGGTGAGCCGCCGCAGTCGGCGCACCAGGTAGCGGGCGTGGGCGAGCGAGCCGGCGTTCATGTAGGACAGGCAGATCAACCGAACGCCCTGCAGGTCCAGGCCGGCGTAGGTCGCCGACGCGTTGGCGTCGAACGACACCAGGCGGGTGCCGACGCCGCACCGCTCGAACAGCTGGCCGAGTATCGCCGAGGCGGCGTCGTCCAGGTTGCCGCGACCGCCGGCGCAGAGCACCGGCCGATCCCGCCAGTCCGGGGCGAGGTCCTCGGGCGCGACCGGGCAGGGGCGACGCGGCGTCCCGCCGCCACCCGGACCCTCGCCTGACGCCTCATCGCCCTCGGTTGTGGCGCCCGCTGTTGTGGCGCCGTCGGGTGCGGCACCCTCGGGTGCGGCGACGTCCTCGTGTTCCGACAGGTTGTCCACCAGGGTGAGCAGGCTGGCCGCGATCAGGGCGCGGCGATTGTCGTCGAGCACGCCCCGGGCGCGGTCGTGCTCCATCAGGCTGAGCGCCGGGATCGCGACCTCCTCGTAGAAATCCAGCAGCGGCCGCTCCTCCAGGAACTCCTCGGCCCTCTCGGTCGCCTCGTCGGGGTCGCCGGCCAGCAGGCGCTGATAGAGGCTCTCCTGGGGTGTCAGGACGGGCTCGCGGCCGAGCAGCACGTCGAGAAACCCGAAGCGCGGCACGTGCCGTCCGAGCACGACGAGGCAGACCGTGAGGGGCGTTGACAGCAGCAGTCCGACCGGACCCCAGAGCCAGGTCCAGAAGATCGCGGCGGCGATCACCGCCACCGGCGACAGGCCGGTGCTGGCACCGTAGAGCAGCGGCTCGACGACGTTGTTGCTGATCAGTTCCAGCACCACGAACAGCGCCGCCGTCCACAGGAACATGGTCCAGCCCGGGTCCACCGCGACCGCCAGGGCAAGCGGGAAGAACGACGCGATCACCGGGCCGACATAGGGGACGAAGCGCAGGATCATCGCCAGCATCCCCCACAGCAGCGGGTTGGGGACCCCGATCACCCACAGCCCGGTGGCCACCGGGATCGCGTAGGTCGCGTTCACCAGCAGCTGCATCAGCAGGTACCGGCCGATCCGCATGCCGGCGTCGCTGATCGCCTCGGTCGTCCGGTTGAGGTCGTCCGCGCCGGCCAGCCTGATGAAGCGATCGCGCAGGTCGCCGCGCTGGAGCAGCATGAACACCACGAACACCACCACGATGCCGGTGGTGGCGAGCGGTTCGATCAGCGGGCCGATGACGGTCTGCAGGAGCTGCAGCGGCTTCGGGGCGGGCTGCTGGATCTGGACCGGGACCGGCTTCGGCCCCTCCTCCCGGCTCTCCTGGCGGGACGAGCCGGGCTCGCCGGCCGTGGCGGCCGGTGGGTCCTCGCCCTCGATCTCCTCGCTCAGCTGCCGCAGCATCTCGGAGGCGCGCTTGACGACGCCGCCTTCGGCCGCGCTGGACCGGAACGACCGGATCTTGTCCTGGATGTTGTACTGGTAGCGCGGCAGGTTGTCGGCGAGCTGCGAGACTTGGCCCGCGACCACCACGCCGAACACGAAGATGCCGAGGAAGGCTAGCAGCACGACCCCGAGCACCGCCGGCAACCGCGGCACCCGCAGGCGGCGCAGCCACGAGACCGCCGGCGCGAGAGCGAAGCTCAGGATCAGCGCCAGCGCCATCGGCACGAAGATCTCGCGGCCGAAGTACAGGGCGGCGACGACGACAACCAGGATGGCGAGGTTGTGCATTCCCGGCGCGCCGAGTTCGGGCAGACGCGGATCCGCATCAGGAAGGCGCAGCCTTGCCATGGTGGTTCGTCCCCTGCGGCGCCGCCGCGCGCCCGGCTTCGAGCTGCGCGCTCTGCAGGCCGTGCGGCTATAACCTTGGGCGTGCCGGCGCGGTTCCTTTAAGCGGTTGCTCGGGTCTGGTGTGAGGCCGGGCGCCGCTCCAGTCAGGCGGGCCGCAACTCGATCCAGGTCGACAGCAGACGGTCGCGGACGGCGGCAGGGCCGACCAGGATCTCCACCCGGCCAGGCTCCCGCGCCGGCCGAAGGTCGCGGTCGAGCAGCGTGAAGGTCGCGGGCGGCAGGGTGAACCGGACGGTGCCCCGCTCGCCGGGCTGTAGTTCGATACTCCGGAAGCCGCGCAGTTCCAGCAGCGGCCGGGCGCTGCTCGCCACCGGGTCGTGCAGGAACAACAACACCGTTTCCTGGCCGGCGCGCCCGCCGGTGTTGGTTACCGCGACCGAGACGCCGAGGTCCTGGCCCGGGCCAAGGGAGTCGACCGTGACCGCCAGACTGTCGAGCGCGAAGCGGGTGTAGCCGATCCCGTGGCCGAACGGGTAGAGCGGCGCGCTCGGCCGGTCAAGATAGCGCGACACGTAGCGGCCGCCGTCGCCCGGCGCCGGCCGGCCGGTCGGGCGCTGGCCGAAGAACACCGGGATCTGCCCGCGATCCGCCGGCCAGCTGACCGCCAGCCGACCGCTCGGCGCCGCGCGGCCCGAGAGAAGGTCCGCAAGCGCCGTACCTCCCTCGGTGCCGGGAAACCACGCCGCCAGCACCGCCGGGGCGCGCGCCAGGATCGCCGGCTCGACGATCGGCCGTCCCGAGGTCAGCACCAGCAGAGTCGGGGTGCCGGTGGCGATCACCGTCTCGGCCAAGTCCCGCTGCAGGCCCGGCAGCCCGGGGTCGGCCCGGCTGGCGGCCTCGCCGGCCAGGTCGCCGGCCTCGCCGAGACAGAGAACCGTGACGTCGGCCCACCGGGCGAGCTCGACCGCCTCGGCGAAGCCCGAGGCGTCCCCGTCGCAACCGTCGCCGCCGATCGCGCAGCCGACGGCGTGCCGGACCTCGCTGTCGGAAAGCCCGTCGGCGAGGCCGTCGCGGTAGGAGACCGCGGAGGAGCGGTCTCCGGCCGCCCACCAGGGGCCGAGCAACTCGCCGCCGGCCGCCGCCAGTGGACCGATCACGGCGACGCGGCGCGCCGACGCCGACAGCGGCAGCAGGTCGCCGTCATTCTTCAGCAGGACCATGGAGCGCCGGGCGGCTTCGCGGGCGAGCGTGCGATCAAGGTGTCCGGCGGAGTCGACCGGCGCGGCGGCAAGCCCGCGATACGGATCGTCGAACAGGCCGAGCCGCCGCTTCAAGCGCAGGACCCGACGGACCGCGGCGTCGATCTCGCGCTCGGTGACCAGCCCGCGTTCCAGGGCCAGCGGCAGCCCGCGCTCGTAGGCGCGGCCCATCATGTCGATGTCGACCCCGGCCTTGAGCGCCAGCGCTGCCGCCTCCGCGAGATCGCCGGCGACGCCATGGGCGATCAGGTCGGAGACCGCCGAGTGGTCGCTGACGATGACGCCGTCGAAGCCCTGTTTGCGGCGCAGTTCCCCGCGCAGCAGCGGCGCGTGCGCGGTGGCCGGCACGCCGCCGAGGTCGGTCAGCGCCGGCATGACGGCGGCGACGCCGGCGCCCACCGCCGCGGCGAACGCCGGGAGGTGGACCTCGTGCAGCGTCCGCTCGGAGACCTCGACCGAGGCGTATTCCCGGCCGGCCAGCACCGCGCCGTAGGCGCCGAAATGCTTGGCGGTGGCCGGCAGGCTGTCGGCGGCCGCCAGGTCGTCGCCCTGGAAGCCCCGCACCTTGGCGGTAGCGTAGGCGGCGGCGAGCCAGGGATCCTCGCCCGGGCTCTCGGCGATCCGCCCCCAGCGCGGGTCGCGCGCGACGTCGAGCATCGGCGCGAAGGTCAGGCTGATGCCGTCGGCCGTCGCCTCGGCGGCGGACCGCCGCGCCGTCCGTTCCCAGAGCACGGGGTCGAAGCTGCCGGCCTCGGCCAGCGGGATCGGAAATATCGTGCGGTGGCCGTGCAGCACGTCGAAGCCGAACACCAGGGGTATGCCGAGCCTGGTCTCCTCGACCGCCAGTCGCTGGACCGTGAGCACCGCGTCGCGGCCCCAGAGGTTCAGGAGGCTCCCCGCCCGGCCGGCGCGCACCGCGTCGCGGAAGTCCGGGGACAGCGTGGGGCCGGTGGCCGTGAAGTCGCCGCTCAGCATCGAAAGCTGGCCGATTTTCTCGTCGAGCGTCATGCGACGCAGCAATTTTCGAAGATCCTTGGCCACCGCCGGCTCGCTGTTGTTCGTCTCCCGCCGCGGGGATCGACGGCGGGTGTCGCGGGATCATCGGCGTACGATATAGTCGGCCCCGGTTCGGTGCCGCACGAAAACGCGCGCCGATTTACCGGGGAATCGCAGCGGCCATGACGGTCGGAGACTTATTCGCGCCGGGGAGCCCGGACGCCGCCCCGCGCGGGCCCAACCAGCCGCCGGAGCCGAATGGCGCGCTCGGGAGCCACGTCGCCGCTTTCCTCGGCGCCGTCGGCCGCGCCGCCAACCGCCGCCGGGTGTACGCCATGTCCGGCGCCGCCGGGATCGTCATCGCCGCCGCCGCCGCCGGGCAGATTCGGCTGAACACCTGGCAAGGCGACTTCTACGACGCCCTGGCCCAGCGCCAATTCGACGAGATGCTGACCCAGCTGATGGTTTTCGGTGGCTTGGTGGTCGTGCTGGTGGCCCTGCAGGTCGGCCAGACCTGGCTGCGGGAGACCCTGCAGATCGAACTCCGGGAGGCCGTGACGGCCGATCTCCTGGACGCCTGGCTGCAGCCGCGTCGCCCCTACCTGCTCGGCTGGTCCGGCGAGACCGGCCGCAATCCCGACCACCGCATCCAGGAGGATACCCGGCGCCTGTGCGAGCTGTGCGCCGATCTCGGCGTCGGCATCGTGCAGTCCTCGCTGCTGCTGGTCAGCTTCGTGGGCGTTTTGTGGGTACTGTCGGGCAACGTCGCTTTGGTGCTCGGTGACTGGCGGCTTGAGATTCCCGGTTACATGGTTTGGTGCGCGCTCGCCTACGCGCTGGTCGGGTCCTGGGCAAGCTGGCGGATCGGCCGCCCGCTGGTCGCGCTCAACGCCGAGCACTACGCCCGCGAGGCCGACTTCCGGTTCGCGCTGGTCCACACCGGAGAGGCCTCGGAGGCGATCGGCCTCAGCGGCGGCGAACCGGATGCCCGCCGCGATGTTTCGGCCGCGCTCGGCTCCGCGCTGGCGATCCGGCGGCGCGTCGCCCGCGGTCTTGCCGACCTGACCTGGATAACCGCCGGTCATGGCTGGGGCGCCCTGGTGGTCCCGATCATCGCCGCCGCGCCCGGCTACTTCAGCGGCTTGCTGAGTTTCGGTGAGCTGATGATGGTGGCCGGCGCCTTCCTGCAGGTGCAGACCTCGATGCGCTGGTTCGTCGAGAACTTCGCGAGGATCGCCGACTGGCGCGCGACGCTGCACCGGGTGATGGCCCTGCGCCTGATGCTGCCGGCGCTCGACCCGCTGGTCGACCGCGCCGGCCGGATCGAGGTGTTGCCGCACCCCGCCGGCCACCTGGCGCTGGACGCGCTGCGGGTCGAGCTTCCGGATAAGGAGGTCGTGCTGGCCGAAGGCAGCCTGGAGTTGGCGCC
>CAYNFA010000163.1:0-7756 GCA_964396345.1 uncultured Thalassobaculum sp. | reverse complement strand
CGCGCGCCGTCTGGGCGATCACCGGTGCCGCGCCGGTGCCGGTGCCGCCGCCCATGCCGGCGGTAATGAAGCACATGTTGCTGTCGCCGAGGTGCTCCAGGATCTGGTCGATCGACTCCTCCGCCGCCGCCCGGCCGACGTCGGGACGCGAGCCGGCCCCGAGCCCGCGGGTGACCTCGGAGCCGAGCTGCAGGCGGCGGTCGGCGAGCGACTGCTTGAGGGCCTGGGCGTCGGTGTTGGTGGCGACGAACTCGACGCCCTCCAGGTTCGACCGGATCATGTTGTTGACGGCGTTACAGCCGGCGCCACCGACGCCGATGACGACGATGCGCGGCTTCATCTCGTTGTCCTCCTGGGGGAGCGTGATGTTGATGGTCATAGGGGCCTCCGGGGGTGAGGGATCTCGATTCGGGGAAAACGGCGGCCTGCGCCGCGGCTGTTCTGTACGGGTGGCGGGCGGCACCCGGGCGGACCGGTCAGGGGATCGCCGACGGGGGTTCGGTCGACCCTGGCCATGCGGCGGCGCGGGCCGGCGCCGACGGGTTTGGGACTGGCGGGTTCTGGACTGCGGATCGGCGTGATCGCGGGGCGCATCAGAAATGCTCCCGGAACCAGGAGCCGACCCGGCCGGCGAGGCCGGTCGGAACGGGCTGCGGCGCCGGCGCTAGCCGGGTCGCGTCGAGATGCGGGTCGGCGGCGTAGGCCAGCAGCCCGGCGCAGGTCGCGAAGGCGGGGCCGCCGGCGGCTTCCGCCAGGCCCTGCACGCGGGTCGGACGGCCCATGCGGATCTGCTTGTCGAGCACCAGCTGGGCCAGCTCGCGCACGCCCGGAAGCTGGCTGGCGCCGCCGGTCAGTACGACGCGGCGGCCGGCGACCCGGTCGTAGCCGCTGGCTTCGAGGCGCGAGCGCACCAGCTCGAAGGTCTCCTCGATGCGCGGCCGCACGATGCCGACCAGCAGCGACTTGGCGAGGTGGTTCGGCTGCGAGTGGTCGTCCTCGCCGATCGTCGGGACGTCGATGGTTTCCTGGTCGTCGAGCGGCGACGGCAGGGCGCTGCCGTACAGGGTCTTGATCCGCTCGGCGGCGAGCACCGGCGTCGACAGCCCGCGGGCGATGTCGTTGGTGACGTGGTTGCCGCCGATCGGGACCACGTCGGTGTGCACGACGTTGCCGTCGTAGAACACCGCGAAGCTGGTGGTGCCGCCGCCCATGTCGACGACCGTGACGCCGAGGTCCATCTCGTCGTCGACCAGGGTGGCGAGGCCGGACGCGTAGGGCGAGATCACCAGGGCCTCGAGGTCGAGGTGGCAGCGCTCGATCACCGTGGTCAGGGTCCGCACCGCACCGGCGCCGGCGGTGACGACGTGCATGTGGGCGCCGAGGTTCTGGCCGTACATGCCGCGCGGGTCGCGGATGCCGTTGGCGCCATCGATGGTGAACCCGACCGGGATCGAGTGGATCAGGTCGCGGTCCTCGAGGCCGTCCAGGCCGCGCCACTGGTCGAGCACCCGGCGCAGATCGGCCTCGCCGACCTCGTGGCCGGCGATCGACACCTCCACCCCGACGGTCCGCGACACCGGCCAGCCGCCGGACAGGTTGACGACCACCCCGCGCAGCGTCTCGCCGGCCATCTTCTCGGCGGCGTGGACGGCGTTCAGGATCGAGGCCTCGAGCTGGTCGATGTCGACGATCTGGCCGTTTTTCACGCCCCGCGAGATCTGGTGGCCGATGCCGGCGACCCGGATCGAGCCTGCCGGCACGCCGCTGGCGCGGGCCAGCAGCGGATTCGACGAGGGTTCGCCGATCCTGGCCACGAAGCAGCACACCTTGCTCGACCCGATGTCGAGCGCGGCGACCAGTCCACTTCGTGTCTTGCCGAGGGGTTTTCTCACTGGGTTCCCTAGCGCTTTCTCGATTGTCTCACGTGTTCTTGCCGGGCTTGGCGACCGGCGCGGTCGGGTCGGAAGGCACCCGCACGATCAGTTGGTTCGGTATCCTCAGGTCGACGGCGGTCACGTCGCGCTTCAGCACGCCGTGGTCGCGATCCATCACGGCGAGCTGCGACCAGGCGGCGGCGGCGCCGCTCTCCGGCAACTGCACGTCGATGCCGCCGCCCTGCAGGTCGTCGAGCCGGATTGTCCAGCGCCGGTCGCCGATCCAGGTCAGCGCCCGGACCCGGGTCAGCAGGTCGGGCTCTCCCGCCAGCATGGCGATCGCGTCGCGGGCCCGTTCCGGCGCGCCGTCGCCGATGACGATCGGCAGGCTCGAGAACCGGCCGAGCTCGCGGTCCGGGATCACCACCCCGTCCTCGTCGACCAAGGCGAGGGCGCGGTGGCGCTGCCAGAGCGCCAGCGGCCGGCGTTCGGTCAGCTCGATGAACAGGGTGTCCGGCAGGTGCCGCTCGACGCGAGCGCTCTTGACCCAGGGCAGGGCGGTGACGCGCTCGCGCAGCGCGTCCAGGTCGACCTGCAGGATCGGGGCTCCGCGTTCGATGCCGATGACCTCCAGCAGGTCCTGCGGATCGGTCTCGTCGCGGCCGGCCACCAGGATGTCGTCGACGGCCAGTCCGGCGTCGGCGGTGAGCCGATGCAGGCCCTCGACCCCGGTCTCCCAGATCCGGATGGCGTGGCCGGATTCGACGGTCCAGCCGATGGCGCCGCCGAGCCCGGCCAGTACCACCGCGCCGGCGGTCCAGCGCGCCACCGGCGCCAGCCAGTCTGGGCGGGCGCGCCGGCGCGGCCGCGGCGCCGGTCCGGTCTTGCGGGTGCCTCCGATCAGCGATCGCATCGCGCACCCTCCACCATTCGGGACACCAGCTCGGGGAACGCGATGCCGAGATGCGCCGCCTGCTCCGGCACCAGCGAGGTCGGCGTCATGCCGGGCTGGGTGTTGATCTCGAGCAGGTACAGCTCGCCCGCTTGGCCGGCGGTATCGTCGTACCGGAAGTCGGCGCGGCTGATGCCCCGGCAGCCGAGCGCGCGGTGCGCCGCGGCGGCGCTGTCCATCGCCAGCCGGCGGATCGGCTCGGGGATCGGTGCCGGCAGCAGGTGCAGCGAGCCGCCGGCGGCGTACTTGGCCTCGTAGTCGTAGAAGCCGCGCGACGAGGTGATCTCGGTGACCTCCAGGGCCTCGCCGTCCCACACCGCCACGGTCAACTCGCGGCCGGCGACGTAGCGCTCCACCAGCACCGTGTCGCCGAACGGCCAGCCCTCGGCGGTCGGCCGGTAATTGTCGCCTTCCCGCACGATGTGGACCCCGACGCTCGACCCCTGGTCGATCGGCTTGACCACGTAGGGCGGCGCCATCGGCTCGCCGGCGTCGAAATCGGCGAGCGTGACGACCTTGCCCTCGGGGCAGCGCAGGCCGTGGCGGGCGAACACGTCCTTGGCGGTCGGCTTGTCCATGGCGACGGCCGAGGCCCGCACGCCGGAGTGCGTGTAGGGAATGCCGAGGATGTTCAGCAGCCCCTGGATGGTGCCGTCCTCGCCGACCGGCCCATGCAGGGCGTTGAACACCACGTCCGGCTTCACCGCCGCCAGCTCGGCGGCGATCCGGCGGTCGACGTCGATCTCGGTCACCCGCCAGCCGGCCTCGCGCAATGCCTTGGCGCATTCCCGCCCGGACGACAGCGATACCTCGCGTTCCGGCGACCAGCCGCCCATCAGGACCGCCACGTGGGTCTCGGCGCGGTTCATGACGCGCTTCCGTGCGCGGCGCTGGCCACGCCGACCCGGCGGATTTCCCAGCGCAGCTCGATGCCGCTGCTCGCCAGCACCCGGCGCCGGACCTCCTCGCCGAGCGCCTCGATCTCGGCGGCGGTGGCGTCACCGGTGTTGAGCAGGAAGTTGCAGTGCTTCTCCGACACCTGGGCGCCGCCGATCTGCAGGCCACGGCAGCCGGCGGCGTCGATCAGCTGCCACGCCTTGCGGCCCTCGGGGTTGGCAAAGGTCGACCCGCCGGTGCGCACGCGCCGGGGCTGGGTCTCCTCGCGGGCGTCGCGGATGTCCGCCATCGCCTGGGCGATGGTCGCCGGGTCGCCCGGGCGGACCCGCAGCGTCGCGCTGGTGAAGACCCAGTCCTCGGGAACACCGCAGTGGCGGTAGCCGAGCGCCATCTCGCCGGCGACCAGGGTGCGGACGTGGCCGAGCGGATCGACGGCGCGGGCCGAGACCAGCACGTCCCGGATCTCGCAGCCGTAGGCGCCGGCGTTCATGCGCAGCGCGCCGCCGATGGTGCCGGGAATCCCGGAGAGGAACTCGAGCCCGGTCAGGCCGGCGCGCTGGGCGGTGGCGGCGACGGTGACGTCGAGCGCCCCGCCGCCGGCAATCACTCGGTCGCCGTCGACACGGGCGTCGGCGAACCCCTTGCCGAGCCGGATCACCACGCCCGCCACGCCGCCGTCGCGGATCAGCGTGTTGGAGCCGACGCCGAGCACGGTGACCGGGACGTCGCCCGGCAGGCCCGCCAGGAAGTCGACCAAGTCGGCCTCGTCGGCCGGGCGGAACAGCACCTCGGCCGGGCCGCCGACCCGGAACCAGGTGAGTTGCGCGACCGGTGCGTCGGCGCGGTACTCGCCGCGCACCGGGGGCAGGCGCTCGATGAGATGGGTCATGGGCTTGCGGTGCCGTTGGGTGGTCAGGGTGATCACGCGTCACCTCCCGCGCCCTGGATGTGGCGGAGCTGCTCGGGCAGCGCCTGGGCCCAGTTGGTTATGCTGCCGGCGCCAAGGCAGACGACCATGTCGCCGCTGCGGGCGAGGTCGGAGACCTGCGCCGCCAGCTCGACCGGGTCGGCCAGGGCCTGCACCCGGCGATGGCCGCGCGCCCGCAGCCCCTCGACCATGGCGTCGCGGTCGAAGCCGGGGATCGGCGCTTCGCCGGCGGCGTAAACGTCGGCGACGATCACCGCGTCGGCATCGTTGAAGCAGGTGCAGAAATCCTCGAACAGGTCGCGCAGCCGGGTGTAGCGATGCGGCTGCACCACCGCGATCACCCGACCGGCACCTGAGGCGGCGCGGGCGGCCGACAGCACCGCCGAGATTTCCACCGGGTGGTGGCCGTAGTCGTCGATCACGCTGATGCCGCCGGCCTCGCCGATCCTGGTGAAGCGGCGCTTGACCCCGGCAAAGGCCTGCAGCGACGCCGTCACGACGTCGTCCGGCAACCCCATCTCGTTGGCCACGGCGATGGCGGCGAGCGCGTTCTGGACGTTGTGCTGGCCGTACATCGGCAGCAGCAGGTTCTCGAGCCGCCGTTCGGAGGTGTGGGTGCGGTCGGCGATCACGGCGGTGAAGCGCGAGCCGGCGGCGGTGATCTCGACGTCGACGCCGCGCACGTCGGCCTGCGGGCTGAAGCCGTAGGTGACGATGCGGCGGTCCGAAACCCGCGGGATCAGGGCCTGCACCGTCGGGTGGTCCAGGCACATCGCCGCGAAGCCGTAGAATGGGATGTTCTGGACGAACGACTCGAAGGCCTTCTGGAGGTTCTCGAACGAGCCGTGGAAGTCCAGGTGCTCGGGGTCGATGTTGGTGACCACGGCGATGGTGGCGGGCAGCTTCACGAAGCTGCCGTCGGATTCGTCGGATTCCACCACCATCCAGTCGCCGGCGCCGAGCCGGGCGTTGGTGCCGATGGCGTTGATGATGCCGCCGTTGATGATCGTCGGGTCGAGCTCGGCGCCGGTCAGCACCGCCGCGATCAGCGACGTCGTGGTGGTCTTGCCGTGCGTGCCGGCGACGGCGATCGACCATTTCAGCCGCATCAGCTCGCCCAGCATTTCGGCGCGGTGAACGATCGGCAGCATCCGGCTGCGCGCCGCCGCGACCTCCGGGTTGTCGCCCTTGATGGCGGTCGAGACGACCAGGATCGACGCGTCGTCGACGTTGCCGGCGGCGTGGCCGATGAACACCGGCACGCCCAGCCCCTTCAGGCGCTTGACGCTCGGGTTCTCGGCGATGTCGCTGCCTTGGACGGTGTAGCCGAGGTTGTGCAGGATCTCGGCGATCCCGCTCATGCCGATGCCGCCGATGCCGACGAAATGGATGGTCCCGATGGAGAGCGGAAGCTGTCTCACGCGGCGGCCCTCCGGGCGGTCGTGGCGGTGGTGGCGGCGGCGCCGTGGCCGTGGCTCGGCCCCGGCTCGGCCCCGGCGTGGCGCTCGACCAAGTCGGCCAGCCGGTCGACCGCGTCCGGCGCCCCGGCGGCCCGTGCCGCCGCCGCCATGGTGGCGAGGGCGGCGGGATCGCCGAGCAGTCGGATGAGCTGCGCCGCCAGCGTGCTGGCGTCGCTGGACGCCTGCGGCAGCACCAGGGCGCCGCCGGCGGCCGCGATGGCACGGGCGTTGGCGCTCTGATGATCGTCGATGGCGTGCGGGTAGGGGATCAGCAGGGCCGGGCGGCCGGCGACCGTGTTCTCGGCGACGGTCGAGGCGCCGGAGCGGCAGATCAGCAGCCGCGCCGCCGCCAGCCGTGCCGGCATGTCGTCGAAGAAGCGGCGCACGTCGGCGGCGACGCCGAGCGAGCGGTAGGCGGCGACCACGCCCTCGCGTTCGCCCTCGCGGGCCTGCTGGGACAGCCGGAGGCGGGCGCGCAGCGCTTCCGGCAGGCCGGCGATCGCCGCTGGCACCAGCTCGGCGAACACGCTGGCGCCCTGGCTGCCGCCGGTGACCAGGAGGTCGATCGGCGCCGTCGGGGCGAGCGGCGGCAGGACCGCGTCGCGCAAGTCGCGGATCGCCTCGCGGACCGGGTTGCCGGTCAGTACCAGCTTGCGGCGGTCGCCGGCGCCGACCTTCTCGACCTCGGCGAAGGACACGGCGATGGCGGCGGCCCGGGGCGCCAGCAGGCGGTTCGCCCGGCCCAGCACCGCGTTCTGTTCGTGCAGGATGACGGGAACGCCGCGGGCGGCGGCGGCCAGCACGGTCGGAACGCTGGCGTAACCGCCGAACCCGACCACCGCCACCGGCCGAAGCGCGCGGACCAGCCGGCGCGCCTCGAAATAGCCGAGCAGCAGTTCGACGCCCGCGTGTGCCTTGGCCAGCAGCCCGCGGCCGGCGATGCCGGCGGCGCGGATCCGGTGCACGTCCAGCGCGCCGCCGACGGTCTCGAAGGCGGTGCCGCGCCGATCGGTCACCAGCGCCACCCGATGGCCGCGCGCCAGCAGCGCCTCGGCCAGCGCCTTGGCCGGGAACACATGGCCACCGGTGCCGCCGGCGGCGACCAGAATCGGCCGGGCGTCGAGGGGCTGCGCGCTCACGGCAGATCCTCCCCGCCGAAGCGCTTGCGGGTCAGGGCGATCGCCATGCCCATGCCGATCCCCAGCGCCACCAGCGAGGAGCCGCCGTAGCTGACGAACGGCAGGGTCATGCCCTTGGCCGGCATCAGGTGCACCGCCGAGGCCATGTGGACCAGCGCCTGCAGGGCGAACTGGGTCAGCAGCCCGGTGCCGGCCAGCAGCACGAACAGGCTCTGCTCGCCCAGCAGCCGGGCGTAGCCGCGCAGCACCACGAAGGCGTAGAGCGCGATGATCACCAGGCAGGCGAGACCGCCGAACTCCTCGCCGGCGACCGCGAAGATGAAGTCGGCGTGGGCGTCCGGAAGGTAGGCCTTGACGGTGCCCTCGCCGGGACCGGTGCCGATCAGCCCGCCGTTCATGAACGCCTCGATCGAGCGGTCGACCTGGTAGCTGTCGCCAGCCGACGGGTCGAGAAAGCGGTCGATCCGGCTGGAGACGTGCGGGAACAGGAAGTACGAGCCGATCAG
>CAYNFA010000162.1:0-7772 GCA_964396345.1 uncultured Thalassobaculum sp. | reverse complement strand
GGCATGTCGGCGCTGCTGACCACCACCATGCCCTACATGAAGGTCGTGATCGACACGATGAAGGAGAAGGGTATCCGCGACGACTACATCGTGCTGGTGGGAGGCGCGCCGCTGAACGAGGCGTTTGCCGACAGCGTCGGCGCCGACGCCTATTGCCGCGACGCGGCGGTGGCGGTGGAGACGGCCAAGGCGCTGATCGCCGAGCGCCGCCGCTCTAATTCCGAGGCCGCCGAAGGGTAGAGAGCCGGGAGGGGAGCTTGATGGACCAAGGTTCCACTGCCACGGGCATCGGCCTGATCACCGAGCTGGCGGGGCCAGCGGCCGACCGGGCGCCGAGGCCGACCACGCTGTTTATCGCCTGCGGCGCGCTGGCGACCGAGCTGGTGGCGTTGAAGCGCGCTAGCGGATGGGCCGAGCTGACCATCACTTGCCTGCCCGCGCACTGGCACAACACCCCGCACAAGATCACCCCCGGGGTGCTGCGCAAGATCCGCTCGGCGCGCCGCGTCTACGACCGCATCGGCGTGATCTATGGGGATTGCGGCACCGGCGGCGATCTCGACCGGGCGCTCGAGGCCGAGGGAGTCGAGCGCATCCCGGGCCCGCACTGCTATCAATTCTTCATGGGAACCGCCGATTTCGAGGCGCTCGCCGAGGAGGAGCCCGGCTGCTTCTTCCTGACCGACTACCTGGTCCGGCACTTCGACCGCCTGATCGTCAAGGGTCTCGGTCTCGACCGGTACCCTGAACTGCTGCCGGACTATTTCGGGAACTACACCAAGGTCGTCCACCTGGCGCAGCTCGCCGATCCCGCCCTGAAGGAGCGGGCGGAAACGGCCGCGCGCCGGCTCGGGCTGGCCTTCGAGCATCGGTTGGTCGGCTACGGCGAACTGGCCGACTTCGTTGCCGCCGCCGCCGCGCCGGCGCCGGCTGGCGGCTGAGGACGCGCGACGAATGGCGAGCCTGGTGGTCACCTTCTGGCGCGATATTCCGGCCCAGGTGGTCGTGGAGAAGGGCCGCGGGCGCCGACGCGAGGGTGCGAAGGTCGAGTTGTCGCCGCGCTTCGCCGCCGCCATCGACGCCGCCGCCATGAAGGGCGACGCCGCCGGTGCCGACGCCTATCTCGACAACTGGCGACGCTCGGAACCGGTCGAGGTCGCCGACCATGCGATGGAGGCGAGCGCCGCCGCCGAGGCCGCCCGGATCGAGGCGGCGTGGCCAGCCGAGCGACTGCGCGCCGTGATCGCGGCCGGCGGTCGGCAGGCCGGTTGAGGCCGGCCTTGGCGGGTCAGCGGATCCGCAGGATCCCCGGCAGGTAGACCCGGTCGTCGCTGTCGTAAAACACCGTCAAGCCGAGCAGCCGGTCCGGATTGCGCCGGTCCGTCGCCAGCGGCAGGATGACGTTTTCCAGGGCGGTTACCTCGGTGTGATGCTGGAACATCGGGCTGCCGCGGCGCCACATCGGCCGGGCGTCCTCCACTATGCCAAGCAGCGTGCCGATCACCACCTGGTAGTCTCCGACGTTGGGATGGCTCTCGGCAAGGGTGTGGCCGGTGTAGTCCTTGCCGACTCCGTCGACGACCGCGGTGCCGATCAATCGGTAGCGGAACTCCCGGGTGCCGCGATCGAAATCCAGCAGCCAGATGTAGGGCAGCAGCGGCTTGATCTCTTCCGGGTGGATGTCGTCGCGGGTCGGAAGGTCGTCGGGGCCGGCTCGCTTGGAGGCCCAGTAGCGGTACAGTCCTGCCGCCAGGTCGGAAGCGCGGGCGGGATCGTAGGGGCGCCACTGTCCCCGTCCGGGCTCGGTCTTCATCCGGGTTCCACCACAACCGAGGCGCTATTCTGCTCCATCACGGTGCACTATAGCGGGCAACCCGCGACGCAACCAGCCGTCGCGCGCGGCCCCTAGGCCGCCAGGGCGCGGCCCCTAGGCCGCCAGGGCGCGGGCGTGCCAACGCAGGTGATCCTCGATGAAGCTGGCGATGAAGAAGTATGAATGGTCGTAGCCGACCTGCCGGCGCAGGGTCAGCTGGATGCCGGTGCCGGCGCACGCCGCCTCCAGCAGATCCGGCCTGAGCTGGTCGGCGAGGAAGCCGTCGGCGGTTCCCTGGTCGATCAGGATCGCCGGGACCCGCGCGCCGTCGGCGATCAGCGTGCAGGCGTCGTACTCGCGCCAGGCATCGCGGTCTGCCCCGAGGTAGCCGGACAGCGCCTTGTGCCCCCATGGGCAGTTCATCGGCGAGGCGATCGGCGCGAACGCCGACACCGACCGGAAGCGGTCGGGGGTGCGCAGCGCGAGGGTCAGCGCGCCGTGTCCGCCCATCGAGTGCCCGGAGATCGCCTGCCGGGTGGTGTCGACCGGCAGCGTCGCCGCCACCAGGTCCGGCAGTTCGCGCTCCAGGTAGCTGCGCATCCGGTAGTGCGTCGACCACGGCGCCTCGGTGGCGTCGACGTAGAAGCCGGCGCCGAGGCCGAAATCATAGGCGCCGTCGGGATCGTCGGGCACGCCGTCTCCGCGCGGGCTGGTGTCGGGGGCGATCAGCGCCAGGCCCAGTTCCGCGGCCACCCGCTGGGCCCCGGCCTTGACGGTGAAGTTGTCCTCGGTGCAGGTCAGCCCGGCGAGGAACCACAGCACCGGGACCGGGGCAGACTCGGCCTGCGGCGGCATGAACGCGGCGAATCGCATGGACGTCCCGGTCTCGCGCGAGCGGTGGCGGATCACCGACTGCACGCCGCCGAAGGCCTTGGCCTCTGAGACGGTCTCGAACTCGGGCACTGGCATAATCTCCTCCGGTGACGGCTATGCGCGTGGCCACGACCCTATACCAGCCCCGCGCGTCGGTCGTCAGCCGAGCAGCCAATCGGTCTGGCCGGTGGCGGGCGGAATCCCCATCAGCGGCACCGGCGGCGCGCCCGGGCCGATCAGGTCGATCGACAGCCGCACGTCCTCGAAGGTGAGGTGCTCCACGCTCCGCAGCGTGTCGACGTCGCCCGACGCGATCTCCGTGACCAGAATGGCGTTGCCCCGGATGGCCAGCGCGAAGGCGGCGAGGGGGCCGTCGAAACCGGCCGTGTCGTCGCCCGGGCCGCCGAGGATCAGGTCGCTGCCGGGACCGCCGTGCAGGAAGTCGTCCCCGGTGCCGCCGCTGAGCGTGTCGTCGCCGCCTTGGGCGTTGTCGTCCATGTACGCCCCGTCGCCGTACAGGCTGTCGTCGCCGCTGCCGCCGAACAGCCGATCGTTGCCGCCTACGGCGTCCTCGCGCATCACTTCGGCGTCGCCGTGCAGGCGATCGTCGCCGTTGCCGCCGGACAGCCGGTCGTCGCCGCCCCGGGAGCCGCCGTACATCATCGACGCGTCGCCGCCGAGCGCGTCCTTGCCATTGCCGCCGTTCAGCGTGTCGTCGCCGCCGCGCGCGCTGCCGCTTAGGATGATGGCGTCGCCGAACAGGTAATCATCATCATCGTTGCCGAACAGACGGTCGTCGCCTCCGCGGGTGGCGTCCTGCATCTCGAACCCGTCGCCAAGGAGGAAGTCGACGCCGTCCCCGCCAAGCAGCCGATCGTCGCCGCCGCGGGCGTCGTCGTACAGAATGAGGCCGTCACCGTGAAGCGTGTCGTCGCCACTGCCGCCGGACAGTCGGTCGTCGCCGCCCCGCGCCTCGTCGAACAGGAACAGCGCGTCGCCGTAGAGTTCGTCGTTGTCGCCGCCGCCGTACAGCCGGTCGTCGCCGCCGCGAGCGCCGTCGTGCATCGTGTAGGCGTCGCCGAACAGGACGTCATACCCGTCACTGCCGAACAACCGGTCGTCGCCGCCGCTGGTGTTGCCGCCCATGAACTCGGCGTCGCCGAGCAGACGGTCGACGCCGTCGCCGCCGGACAGCCGGTCGTCGCCGCCCCGGGCGCCGTCGTGCATGTAGTCGGCATCGCCGATCAGCTTGTCCTGGTCGGCCCCGCCGAACAGCCGGTCATCGCCACCCCGGGCACTCTCGACCATCGCCACGGCGTCGCCGACCAGGATGTCGTCGTGGTTTCCGCCGAACAGCCGGTCGTCGCCGCCCTCGGCGTTGCCGTACATCATCGAGGCGTCGCCCTGGAGGCGGTCGGGGTCGTCCCCTCCGAACAGCCAATCGTCACCGCCGCGGGCGTCGTCGTACATCACCGCGGCGTCGCCGATCAGGTCATCGCTTCCGTCGCCGCCGTACAGCCGGTCGTTGCCGCCCCGGGACCCGTCGAACATGCTGCCCGGGACGTCGCCGTAGACGCGGTCGTTGCCCTGCAGACCGAAGATCCGGTCGTTGCCGCCGCGGTCGCCGTTGGCGAGGTCGCCGAACAGGTCGCCGACGATTAGGTCGGCAAAGGCCGTGCCGATCAGCGTGTCGTTCCCGAAATCACCAGTGATGTCGGCCATCTCGCTTCTCCTGTTTCCGCGCCTGCAACCCGCAGATCACGTTGGGAAAACGAGATTAGGTCGGACGGGGCCGGCGGGCGTCGCTGCCGGTGGCCGGTCACCGATTGGTCACAGTCACCGGGGGGGCGATCACGCGTCGACAGGCTCGACCCCGCACCATTCGGCGATGAACAGCGCGATCGCCTTGGTGGCGTCGCGGATCGAGGGGATGTTCACCCGCTCGTCGAAGCCGTGGGCGTCCTCGCACAGCGGTCCGTAGACCAGGCACGGCATGCCGCCGTACAGCACGAAGACCCGGCTGTCGATGTAGGCGGTGGCGATGTAGTCCACCGGCTTCCTGCCGGCGATGCGCTCATGGCAGCGGCTCAGCACGGTCTCCGCCGCGCTTCCCGGCTCGAGGTCGTAGCCCTCGGTGAAGAAGCCGTTCCAGACCACCTCGGGCGGGTTGTTCGACAGGAACGGATGGCCCGACGCCGCCTGGCGCACGGCGTCCTCGATGTCGCGCTGCATCTCGGTCGGCTTGAAGCCGGGGTAGATCGAGATCCGGCAGTCCATGGTGCACCACGCCGGCACCGAGGAGGCCCAGTCGCCGCCGGCGATCTTGCCGACGTTCATGTTCACCGGGTGGGCGTGGGCGCCGTAGTGCCGGGTGTCGTGGCGTCGGGCGTTCCACTTGTCCTCGATCTTGCGCAGCGCCGGGACCAGGTCCATCGCCGCCTGGATGGCGTTCGAGCCGGTGCCGGCCTGGGCCACGTGCACCGGGTGGCCGCGCACCTTGACCTGGAACCACTGCACGCCCATCACGGCGCGGGTCATCTTGCCGCCCGACGGCTCGCTGATCAGCGCGGCGTCCGCCTTGTAGCCGCGCACCAGGGTGGCGAGCGCGCCGTTGCCGGTGCTCTCCTCCTCGCACACCGTCTCCATGTGCACGGTCGCCGCCGGCTGCAGCCCGGCGCGCCGCAGCGCGTCCATGGCGAACAGGTTGGCGACCACACCGGCCTTCATGTCGCCGGCGCCGCGGCCATACATCCAGTCGCCCTTGATGGTCGCGGCGAACGGCGGGTCGGCCCACATCTCGACCGGGCCGGTCGGCACCACGTCGATGTGGCCGTTCAGGATCAGCGACCGGCCGGCCTCGGATCGCGGGCGGTGGGTGGCGACGACGTTCCAGGCGTGCTCGTAGTCGACCGCGACCGGCGAGAAACCCGGGTGGTGCTCGATGTCCTTCGGGTCGACCCGCCAGCGGTCCATCTCGTAGCCGCGCTGGCGCATCGCCTGGAACATCAGGTCCTGGGCCAGATGCTCCTGGCCGCGCAGCGAGGGGCGGCGCACAAGGTCCTGCAAAAAGGCGATCTGGTCGTCGAAGCCCGCGTCGACCGCGTCCTTGATGCGACGCGCCAGTTCCTCGCCGAGAGCCGCGCCCGGTTCGCCGTTCATGTCAGCCGCCCTATGATCCGGTTTCCGTCAGAGAAAGCCATCCTGCGCCGCCGGGCCGCCGGCCGGCAAGCTTCTGCGCGCGCCGCTGGGCTCGGCTAGGCCACCGGCTGCTTGAAGACGTAGCGGCCGTCCTCGAGGCGATTGAAAAGCTCCGGGACCTTGGGGTGGCCGACCGGTCCGCTGGCGCCGTCCTCGACCAGGTTCTGCTCGGACACGTAGGCGACATAGTAGCTCTCGGGGTTCTCGGCCAGCAGGTGGTAAAACGGCTGGTCCCGCCGAGGGCGCAGGTGTTCCGGGATTGCCTGATACCACTCCTCGGTGTTGGCGAACTCCCCATCGATGTCGAACACCACGCCGCGGAAATCGTAGACGCGGTGCTTGACGATGGCCCCGAGGGCGAAGTTCGGCGCGACTATCTTCATTCGTTCCATCCCGGTGATAGAAGGCGGCGAAATCCCCCCATATTTGATCTTTTCGTCGTTCCGGACAAGATTGCGGCCCCGTCGCACCCAGGAGATCCGCCCATGCCCGGCCCGCTCAGCCATCTGCGAATCGTCGAGGGATCGGCCTTCGTCGCGGCACCGCTGGCCGGGCTGACGCTCGCCCAGCAGGGTGCCGACGTGATCCGGTTCGACCCGCCGGGCGGCGGTCTCGACCACCGCCGCTGGCCGCGCGCCGCCGACACCGGGCGCAGCCTGTTCTGGACCGGCCTGAACAAGGGCAAGCGCTCGCTCTGCGTCGACATCCGGCGGCCGCAGGGTCGCGAAATCGTGCAGGACCTGATCGGGGCACCGGGCGACGGTGGCGGCCTTCTGCTCACCAACTTCGCCGGCATGCCGTGGCTCGCCGACGAGGCCCTGCGGGCGCGCCGGGTCGACGTGATCAAGCTTGAGATCACCGGCGACTTCGACGGCGCCAACGCCGTCGACTACACCGTCAACCCGGCCGTCGGGCTGCCGGCGATGACCGGCACCGGCGGCCGCCAGGCGCCGACCAACCACGTTCTGCCGGCCTGGGACATCGCCTGCGGCCTGACCGCCGCCTTCGGCCTGGTCTCGGCGACCGTCGAGCGGGCGCGGACCGGCGAGGGGCGCAGCCTGCGGGTTGCGCTGTCCGACGTCGCCTTCGCCACCGTCGGTCATCTCGGCATGCTGGCCGAGGCGGCGCTCGGCGGCGTCGACCGACCGCCGTCCGGCAACGACCTTTACGGCGCCTTTGGCCGCGACTTCCCGACCGCCGACGGCGAGCGGGTGATGATCGTGGCGCTGACGCCGAAGCAGTGGTCCGGGCTGGTCACGGTGTGCGGCATCGCCGACGCGGTGCGCGCCCTGGAGGCGCGGCTCGGCGCCGATCTGGCCGAGGAGGGCGCGCGCTACGCCCACCGCGATGCGATCGCCGCCCTGGTCGGGCCCTGGGTCGTGGCCCGGCCGCTGGCCGACATCGCGGCCGCCTTCGATGCCGCCGGGGTATCCTGGGGGCCCTACCAGACGGTGCGCGAGGCCCTGGCGCGCGACCGCCGGGCGTCGACCGCCAACCCGATGTTCGCGATGCTGGATCAGCCGGGCGTCGGCTCGATCCTGGCAGCCGGCTCGCCGCTGGCCGTCACCGGCCAGCCGCGGGAGCCGGCGCGCCCGGCGCCGAGCCTCGGCGCCGACAACGACGCGATCCTCGGCGACGTGCTCGGACTGTCCTCGGGCGCCATCGGCAAGCTCTACGACGCCGGCATCCTGGGGCGCGAATAGCTCAATCGCGGCGGGCGGCGGCGGTCGTCACCGCCATGAGGATCAGCAGGCACCCGACGAGCAGCCCCGCGCCGCCGACCAGCGGATCGATCTGCTCGGCATCGACAAGCAGCGCGGCCGCACAGACCAGTAGCAGAACCGCCCCGGTGAGCCTCGCATCCGCCAGGAACATGACGAGCAGCTCG
>CAYNFA010000161.1:0-7774 GCA_964396345.1 uncultured Thalassobaculum sp. | reverse complement strand
GAATCCGAGTACCTCTACCTCGTCGGAGATATCATAGACCTGTGGCGTTTGCGCCGATCCTGGGCTTGGCGCCAATCGCACAATGACGTTGTGCAGAAGCTGTTGCGCAAGGCGCGCAAGGGCACCCGGGTGATGTTCATCCCCGGTAACCACGACGAGATGTTCCGCGAGTTCCTCAACGCCGATTTCGGTCAGATCGAGATCCGGCCCGAGCACGTGCATGTGACGCGCACCGGCAAGCGGTTCCTGGTGATTCACGGCGACGAGTTCGACGCGGTGGTGACCTACGCCAAGTGGCTCGCGGTGCTGGGGGACTGGTCGTACACCACGCTGCTGTCGCTCAACACCGTGTTCAACGGCGTCCGTCGGCGGCTCGGCTATCCCTATTGGTCGCTGTCCGCCTACCTCAAGCAGAAGGCCAAGCGCGCCGTCGAGTTCATCGGCCGGTTCGAGGAGGCGCTGGCGACAGAGGCCGCCCGCCGCGGCGTCGACGGCGTGATCTGCGGTCACATCCACAAGGCCGAGATGCGCCAGATCGGCGATATCCTCTACTGCAACGACGGCGACTGGGTGGAGAGTTGCACCGCGCTGGTCGAGCACATGGACGGCGAGTTGGAAATCCTGCACTGGGCCGAGGTTCGCCAGCTGTCGTTCGCGGCCTGAGCCGGAGCGCCCGCGATGAGTACCCTCGACGCCGCCCTGCACGTCGCCATCGTCACCGACGCCTGGCACCCTCAGGTAAACGGGGTGGTCCGCACGCTCACCACCACCGGCGAAGAACTCAGGGCGCTTGGCCACCGCGTCAGCTTCATAACGCCCGATCAGTTCCGGACGATCCCGTGCCCGACCTACCCGGAGATCCGGCTGGCGCTGTTTCCGGAGCGCCGGATCGCGCGGATGCTTGATGCCGCCGCCCCTTGCGCCATTCATATTGCCACCGAGGGCCCGCTCGGTCACGCCGCCCGGCGCTACTGTCTGGCCCGGGGGTTGCCGTTCACCACCGCCTATCACACCCGGTTTCCGGAGTATGTCCGCGCCCGTGCCCGCGTCCCGCTGGCCTGGACCTACGCGGTCATGCGGCGTTTCCATCGGCCGTCGAGCGGCGTCATGGTGGCGACCGCCTCGCTGCGCCACGAGTTGGAGGCGCACGGCTTCGCCAACATCCGCGACTGGACCCGCGGCGTCGACCTGTCGCTGTTCTATCCCCGGCCCTCGGTGCTGGACCTGCCCCGGCCGATCCTGATGTATGTCGGACGGGTCGCGGTGGAGAAGAACATCGGCGCGTTTCTTGAGCTCGTCACCCCGGGTACCAAGGTGGTGGTCGGCGACGGTCCGCAACGCGCCGAGTTGCAGCGACGGTTTCCCGACGCGGTGTTCGTCGGGTCCCTCGAGGGCGAGACCCTCGCCGCGCACTACGCGTCGGCCGATGTGTTCGTGTTCCCGAGCCGCACCGACACCTTTGGGCTGGTGCTGATCGAGGCGCTGGCGTGCGGCGTGCCGGTCGCCGCCTACCCGGTGCCCGGGCCTCTCGACGTGATCGGCGAGTCGGGCGCCGGCGCGCTTGACGAGGACCTCGGCCGGGCCGTGCAGCGGGCGCTCGCCATCGACCGCGAAACGGCCCGGGCGCACGCCCTCACATTTACCTGGCGGCGATCCGCCGAGAACTTTCTGAACAATCTGAAGCCGTTCGACGCGCCGCGGGCGTTCACCGCCGCCGCCTGACTCGGACGGCCCGCGAATGGTCACGCCGGGGCACGTGCCCAGGGCTGTCGCGGCGTGATAGGTTCCGGCCATCCGAAACCTGCCGTCCGGCGCCGTTGACCGACCGACCCACCTGTCCATGCTGAAGCGACTGCTGAAAAGCGAGTTCGGTCTGCACGCCGCCGGCGCGCTTGCCGGCTGGTGGATTCGCGTGGTGCGCGCCACGACCCGCTGGGAGCGGGTCGCCGATCCCGCCGCCGCCGCCCTGCTGGATGGCCCGCAGCCGGTGATCGGCGCCTTCTGGCACAACCGTCTGATGCTGATCAGCGAGGCTTGGCCAAGGGCGAAACCGCTGGCGATGGTGCAGTCCGAGCATGGTGACAGCCGGATCCTCGGCATCGCCGTCGGCAATTATGTCACCCGGCCGATCTGGGGGTCGTCCCGGCGCAACCCGATGGCGGCGCTCAAGGGCATGCTGCGGGCGCTGCGCGACGGCATCAGCGTCGGCATCACCCCCGACGGCCCGCGCGGCCCCCGCATGCGCTGTCGGGCGGGCGTGGTGCAGGCGGCCCGGCGCACCGGCGTCCCGATCGTCCCGGCGGCGTGGAGCGTGTCGCGCCGCTCGGTGATGCGGTCCTGGGACCGCTTCGTCGTCGCCTGGCCGTTCGGCCGCGGGGTGATCGTCTACGGCGCGCCGATCCTGGTCCAGGCCGACGCCGACGATGGTGCCGTCGAGGCCGCCCGGATCCGCGTCGAGGCAGCCCTCAACGCGGTGACCGCCGAGGCCGACCGGCGGATGGGTCACGCGCCGATCGAGCCGGCCCCGGCGGTGGGGCTGCGGTGATGCTGTCGCTGTACCGTGGCCTTGCCACTGCCCTGGGTCCGGCGGTCGACGCCTATCTCCGTCGCCGGATCGCGCGCGGCAAGGAGGACCCGTCACGGGTCTCTGAGCGCCGCGGCCTGCCGGGCCGCGAGCGGCCGCCGGGACCGCTGGTCTGGCTGCACGCGGCCAGCGTGGGCGAGGCGGTGGCGTTGCTGGCGCTGGTCGAGCGCCTGCGCGCCGACCGACCCGACCTGGTTCTGCTGGTCACCACCGGCACCGTCACCTCGGCCGCCACCATGGCGCGGCGGCTTCCCCACGGCGTCATTCACCAGTTCGTGCCGGTGGATCGCCCGGCCTGGGTGCGCCGCTTCCTGCGGCATTGGCGCCCCGACCTCGGGATCTGGATCGAGTCCGACCTGTGGCCGATCCTGGTGACCGAGGCCAGGGCCGCCGGGGCCCGGCTGGCGCTGGTCGACGCGCGCATGTCCGACGCAGCGTTCCGGAGCTGGCGGCGGGCCGGGCGCCTGGCGTCGCCGCTGTTCAGCGCGTTCGAGCGGGTCCTGGCCTCCAGCGCGCTGCAGGCCGACCGGTTCCGGGCGCTCGGCTGCGGTGACGTCCGATTCGTCGGCAATCTCAAGGCCGCCGGAGCGCCGCCGCCAGTCGACCGCGCCGGCGCCGCGGCGCTTGCTGGGGCGATCGGCGATCGCCCGGTGTGGCTGGCGGCCAACACCCACCCGGGCGAGGACGCCATCGTGCTCGACGCCCACGCCCGTCTGGCCGAGGGGAGACCTGACATCATCACCATCCTGGCGCCGCGTCATCCGCACCGCGGCGACGAGATCGCGGCCCTGGCCGCTGCCCGCGGGCTCGGCGTGGCGCGGCGATCGACGGGGGCCCTGCCCGACCCGGCAACCGCGATCTACCTCGCCGACACCCTTGGCGACATGGGGACGCTGTACGCCACCGCGCCGATCACCTTTCTGGCCGGGTCGCTGGTCCCGGTCGGCGGCCACAACCCGATCGAGCCGGCGCATGCCGGCACCGCCCTGCTGCTCGGGCCGCAGATGCCGAACAACCGCGACGCCGCCGCCGCCCTGCTCGCGGCGGGCGCGGCCCGGCCGGTCGCCGACGCGGGCTCGATCGCCGCGGCGGTGACCGACCTGCTGGCCGATCCCGGGGCGGTGCGGACGATGGCGGCGGCGGCGCGCCGGGTGGCGGCGGACGGCCGGCACGGCCTCGACCGGATCGTCGACGCGCTGGCCCCCATGCTGCCGGCGCCCGGTGCGGCGTGCGGGGCGGCGCCCGGTCCGGCGCCCGGGGCGACACCATGAAGGCCCCCGACTTCTGGCGGACGGAGGGGCCGCTGCCGCGCCTGCTGTCGCCGGTCTCGGCGGTCTGGACCATGGTCGGGCGAGCGCGCCGCGCGACGTCGGAGCCATACCGGCCGTCGGTGCCGCTGATCTGCGTCGGCAACGTGGTCGCCGGCGGGACCGGCAAGACCCCGGTGGCGTTGGCGCTCGGCGCCGACATCAAGGAGCTCGGGCTCAGGGTGGGGTTCCTGTCGCGCGGCTATGGCGGCAGGGAGCGGGGGCCGCTGCGGGTCGACCCCCGCATCCACGACGCCGCCGCCGTCGGCGACGAGCCGCTGCTGCTGGCGCGGTTGGGGACCACCGTCGTCGCCCGCGACCGGGCGGCCGGCGCCCGTCTGCTTGAGGCCGAGGGGGCCGAGGTCATCATCATGGACGACGGGCTTCAGAACACGTCGCTGGCCCCCACCGCCGCGCTGCTGGTGGTCGACGGCGGTGCCGGCTTCGGCAACGGCCGGGTGATGCCGGCGGGGCCGCTGCGCGAGCCGCTGGCCGACGCGCTCGCCCGGGTCGACGCGGTGGCGGTGATTGGCCGCGACCGCGCCGGCGTCGAGGCGGCGGTCGGCGGTTCCCGGCCGATCGTCCGGGCGCACCTGGAGCCGTTGCCCGGCACCGAACGCTTCGCCGGCACGCGCGTGCTGGCCTTTGCCGGTATCGGCCGACCGTCCAAGTTCGCGGAGTCCCTGACCGAGGCCGGCGCCGAGGTGGTCGAATTGGCAGGCTTCCCGGATCACCACCGCTGGCGGCCGGAGGAAGTGATGGCGCTGGTCGAGCGCGCGCAGGCGCTCAGCGCGACGCCGGTGACCACCGAGAAGGACGCGGTCCGACTGCCGCGCGCGTCCTGGGCGATGGTGCAGGTGTTTCCGATCGCGCTGGTCTGGCGCGATCCGGGGCCGATCACCCGCTGGATCCGCCGCACCCTGCTCCAGCCGCTGAGGGTCGACGTCGAACCGATCTGAGCCGACGTCTCAGGAGCAGCAGCTGCGGGTGGGTCCCGGCTGGCGCTGCGGTTGGCCGGGATGACGACGTGGAGAGCGGGCGCTCGCTCCCGGGACGCTCAGCTCCCCGGCATCGGCGGCACCAGGAGTTGGGGGTCGATCCGAGCCTCGAACCAGTTCATCCGCCAATCCAGGTGCGGGCCGGTGACCCGGCCGGTGGCGCCGAGGGCGCCCAGCACGTCGCCCTGCCGGAGCCGGTCGCCGACCTTGACCGACACCGAGTCGAGATGCAGGAACGCGCTCGACAGGCCGTGGCCGTGGTCGAGGATCACCGTGCCGCCGGTGTAGTACAGGTCGCCCTCGGCGAGCACCACCAGGCCGTCCGCCGGCGCCTTGATCGGGGTGCCGACCGGGGCGGCGACATCGACCCCGTAATGCGGCTGCCGCGGCTCGCCGTTCAGGATGCGCTGGCTGCCGTAGACCCCGCTGATCCGGCCGATCGCCGGCCACACAAAGCCCGAGCGGAACTGCGACTCCGGCCGGTCGACCTCGCGCAGCGCGGCGATCCGGGCGTTCTCCCGCCGGATCCGTTCGGTGACCTCCGGCGGCGGCGTCACCATGCGGGACGGCAGCCCGTCGATGCGCTGGATGTCGTAGGCGCGCGCGGCGATCGTCAGAGACCGGCGGTCCACCGAGCCGTCCGGCGCGGTGACCGTCAACTCGGCGCTGGCCGGCGCGTCGCGGTGGAAGCCGAGAAGGAAAACCCCGTCGGAATCCACCCGCACAATGCGGCCGTCGAGCACCACCGTGGCGTCCGGGTCGGTGTGGCCGATCAGCAGGCCGCCCTGGACCAGGTTGCCCTGCAGCGTGGTCTCGGCCGCGGCTCCGCCGAGTGTGGCGAGCAGGGCCACGAGGATCAACAGCGTGCGGGCCATCAGAACAGGGTCTCCTGGGTCGGGGTCGTCGGACCCGGCTTCGGGCGGGACCGCGCGCCGCCGGCGCCGATCACCGCCGCGCGTTCGCCGTCGCGGAACTTCAGCGTCACCGCCTGCCCGTCGCGGGCATCGCCGGCCGAGGTCACGGGGCTGCCGTCGGCGTCCCGGACCAGCGCGAAGCCGCGGTCGAGCACCCGCTCGAACGAGTTCGCCTGCAGCACGCGGTCCAGTCCCTTCAGCCGGTCGCCCTCGAGGTTCAGGAACCGCAGCATGGCGGCGTCGGCGGCGCGGCCCAGCCGGCCGAGTTCCCTGTGGTCCTGGTCCAGGCGGCGTTCGATCGGCCCGACCCGCAATCCGCGCACCACCGTGGTCAACCGGCCCTCGGTTCTGGCCAGGATCTCGAACGGCGTCGGCAACCGCCGGCCGACACGGTCGGCGAAGCGTTCCAGCAGGCGCCGCAGGCAGGCCTCGGCGGTCTGGGTGGCGTAGTCCAGGCGCTGCTGCGCCTGCTCGATGCGCGACGCCGGGTCGCCGAGGCCGCGCGCCAGGCCGGTCAGACGGGTGCCGCCATCGGCGAGCCGCCGCGCCATGGCGTGGGCCAGGCGGGCGGTGTCCTCGGCGATCCGCGCCACCAGTTCGGCGCGCACCGGCACCGCCATCTCGGCGGCCGCCGTCGGCGTCGGGGCGCGGCGGTCGCTGGCGAAGTCGATCAGTGTGGTGTCGGTCTCGTGGCCGACCGCCGAGATCAGCGGGATGTCGGAGGCCGCGGCGGCGCGCACCACGATCTCCTCGTTGAAGGCCCAGAGATCCTCAAGGCTGCCGCCGCCGCGCGCCACGATCAGCAGGTCGGGCCGGGCGACCCGGCCGCTGGACACGGGCAGGGCGTTGAAGCCGGCGATCGCCCGGGCGATCTGTTCCTTCGCGCCCTCGCCCTGGACCAGCACCGGCCAGACCACGACGTGAACCGGGAAGCGGTCGGCCAGCCGGTGCAGGATGTCGCGGATCACCGCCCCGGTCGGCGAAGTGACGACGCCGATTACCGACGGCAGGAACGGGATCGGCCGTTTGCGTCCGGCGTCGAACAGGCCTTCGGCGGTCAGCCGCTTGCGGCGATCCTCCAGCAGCTTCAGGAGCGCGCCCTCGCCGGCGATCTCGATCTGCTCGATCACCATCTGGTACTTCGAGCGGCCGGGGTAGGTGGTCAGCTTGCCGGTGGCGATGACCTCCATCCCCTCCTCGGGCTGGACCGACAGCCGCTGCGCCGTGCCGCGCCAGCACACCGCCTCCAGCACCGCCTGGTCGTCCTTGAGATTCAGGTAGATGTGCCCGGAGCCGGCGCGGGTCGGGCGCGAGACTTCGCCGCGTACCCGCACCCGGTCGAACTGCGACTCGATGGTGCGTTTGACCGCCGACGAGATCTCGCTGACGGTCAGTTCGGGCAGATTGCCGGGAGCGCCGGCGAGGGGGGAAGCGGCGTCTTGCATGCCGTCAATCTATGCTACACTCCGGCGCCTGTGAACGTCCGCACCCGACGATTATCGCCCGGCCGGGCAGGAGGTCTTGCATGCGAGTTCTGGTCGTCGGCTCCGGCGGGCGCGAGCACGCGATGTGCTGGGCGATCGCCGCCTCGCCGTTGGTCGACGCGCTGTATTGCGCGCCCGGCAACGCCGGGATCGCCCGCGAGGCGACCTGCGTGCCGATCCCGGCCGACAATCTCGACGCCCTGGTGGCCTTCGCCCGCGACGAGCGCATCGACTTCGTGGTGGTCGGGCCCGAGGGACCGCTGGTCGCCGGTCTGGTCGACCGTCTGGACGCGGCCGGCATCCGATCGTTCGGGCCGACCGCCGCCGCCGCCGCGCTGGAGGGGTCGAAGGCGTTCACCAAGGATTTCTGCGCCCGGCACGGCATCCCGACCGCCGCCTACGGCCGTTTCACGGACGCCGAGTCGGCCCGGTGCTACATCCGGGAGCGGGGCGCGCCGATTGTCGTCAAGGCCGACGGCCTGGCCGC
>CAYNFA010000160.1:0-7880 GCA_964396345.1 uncultured Thalassobaculum sp. | reverse complement strand
CCACGATCCACGTCCGCTTCCCGGTGGTCACCGCCGGCCATCCGGCGCTTGCGGGCGCGGCGGTGGTGATCTGGACGACCACCCCCTGGACCATGCCCGGCAACCGCGCGGTCGCCTGCGGCGACGAGATCGAGTACGCGGTGGTCGAGGTGACGGCGGTCGGCGAGAACAGCCTGGCCAAGGTCGGTGAGCGGCTGGTGTGCGCGGTCGCGCTGCTGGACGACTTCAAGGTCCAGGCCCGGATCGAGGCGCTGACGGAGATCGCCCGGCTGACCGGCGCCGACCTCGCCGGCACGGTGTGCGCGCACCCGCTGCGCGGCCATGGCTACGACTACGACGTGCCGCTGCTGTCTGCGGAGTTCGCCACCGCGGACCAGGGCACCGGCTTCGTCCACATCGCCCCCGGGCACGGCGCCGACGACTTCCTGCTTGGCCAGAAGCACGGCCTCGAGATCCCGCAGACCGTCGCCGACGACGGCGGCTTCTACGAGCACGTCCCGCTGTTCGCCGGCATGAACGTGCTGGAGGACAACATGAAGATCGCGGCGATAATCCGCGATCACGGCGGGCTGGTGGCGCGCGGCAAGCTGAAGCACTCCTACCCGCACTCCTGGCGCTCCAAGGCGCCGCTGATCTTCCGCAACACCGCGCAATGGTTCATCTCGATGGAGACCAACGGCCTCCGCGACACCGCGCTGCGGGCGATCGACGATACCCGGTTCGTGCCGGCCAGCGGCCAGACCCGGCTGCGCGGCATGATCGAGAGCCGGCCCGACTGGTGCATCAGCCGTCAGCGCGCCTGGGGTGTGCCGATCCCGGTGTTCGTGAGCAAGCGTACCGGCGAGGCGTTGCGCGATCCGGCGGTGCTGGAGCGCGTCGCCCAGGCATTCGAGGTGGAGGGCGCCGACGCCTGGTTCGCCTCGCCGCCGTCGCGCTTCCTCGGCAACGATTACGACGCCGGCGACTACGAGCAGGTCTCCGACATCTGCGACGTCTGGTTCGACTCCGGCTCGACCCACAGCTTCGTGCTGGAGGGCGACCCGGACCTGGCGTGGCCGGCCTCGCTGTACCTCGAGGGCTCCGACCAGCACCGCGGCTGGTTCCACTCGTCGCTGCTGGAGGCCTGCGGCACCCGCGGCCGGGCCCCCTACGACGCGGTGCTCACCCACGGCTTCGTGCTCGACCAGGACGGGCGAAAGATGTCGAAGTCGCTCGGCAACGTCACCGCGCCGCAGGAGGTGATGGACCAGTATGGCGCCGACATCCTGAGGCTCTGGGTGGTCAGTTCCGACTATTCCGAGGACCTGCGCATCGGTCCCGACATCATCAAGCACCAGGTTGACCACTACCGGCGGCTGCGCAACACCCTGCGCTACCTGCTTGGCGCGCTGGATGGGTACTCCGAGGCCGAGCGCCTGCCGGCCGATCGGATGCCAGAGCTCGAGCGCTGGGTGCTGCACCGCCTTGCCGAGCTCGACGCGGTGGTGCGGCGCTGCACCGACGACTTCGACTTCCACACCCTGTTCACCCAGATCCACCAGTTCTGCGCGGTCGACCTGTCGGCGTTCTATTTCGACGTCCGCAAGGACTCGCTGTACTGCGACCGGCCGGAGGCCGAGCGACGTCGCGCCGTTCGCACGGTGATGGCCCAGCTGTTCGAGTGTCTGACCGCGTGGTTGGCCCCGATCCTGTGCTTCACGACCGAGGAGGCGTGGCGGGCGCGCAACGCCGGACCGGCGGATTCCATCCACCTGCGCGGGTATCCCGAGATCCCGGCCGGCTGGCGTGACGAAGCGCTGGCCGCCAAGTGGTCGAAAATCCGCCAACTCCGGCGGGTGGTGACCGGCGCGCTCGAGCTGGAGCGCGCGGAGAAGCGGATCGGCTCGTCGTTGCAGGCGCACCCGACGGTGCACGCCACGGCCGACCTGCTGGCCGGCATGCAGGGCGTGGATCCGGCGGAGATGTTCATCACCTCGGGCGCGACCCTGGTCGAGGGCGAGGGGCCGGCCGGCGCCTACCGACTGCCGGAGGTGCCGGGGGTCGCCGTGGTGCCGGGTTCGGCCGACGGCACCAAGTGCGAGCGCTGCTGGCGGGTCTTGCCGGAGGTGACGGAAGGCGAGCCGATCTGCGGGCGCTGCGCCGAGGCCGTGTCGACGACCCGGGACGCCGCCGAATGAAGGCTCCGGTGAGGCGCGGTGTCGCCGGGGTCGGCCTCGCGCTGGCCGCACTGACCGTCGGGCTGGACCAGGTGACGAAGTCCTGGGCGCTCGACACGCTGTTCGACCCGCCGGCCCGGATCGTGGTGGGGTCGATGCTCAACATGGTGCCGGTGTGGAATCGTGGCGTCAGTTTCGGCCTGCTGGCGAACGATTCGCCCTGGGGGCCATGGCTGCTTGGCGGATTCGCCCTCGTGGTGGCGATGGCGTTGGTGGTATGGCTCATGCGCGCCGAGACCATGGTGCTCGGCGCCGGCCTCGGCCTGGTGATCGGCGGCGCTATCGGCAACGCCATCGACCGGGCGCTTTACGGCGCTGTGGTGGACTTCATCGACGTCCATTGGGGCGATCTGCACTGGCCGGCCTTCAATATAGCCGACGCTGCGATTACTCTTGGAGTCGGATTGTTGCTGCTGGACGCGCTCGGGATCGGCAACCCGACCCGGGCGTCCGAAGGAGGACGAACCAGCGATGGGTAACGCCAAGACGCAACGACGGTCCGCCGCAATCGCCGCGGTGGTCGCGGCCGGGCTGCTGGTCGGCGCCTGCGGCCAGTTCAGGGACGTGATGGGCGTCGAGAAGGATCCCCCTGACGAATTCCAGGTGGTCGCACGCGCGCCGCTGGCTCTGCCGCCCAACTATGACCTCCGGCCCCCGGCGCCCGGCGCCGATCGGCCGCAGGAGCAGTCGTCGACCGACGCCGCGGCTGAGCGCATCCTGGGGCGGCGGGCGGTGCAGAACCCCGCCCCCGCGGCCGGCCTCGGCGGCACCCCGGTCGGTCCGTTCGTTCAGGCGGCACCGCGGGCACCGGTATCGGTGCAGACCGGCGGCGTCGCCACGCTCCGCGACCAGCTCCGTCTGGACCAGGCCGAGCCGGGCATTCGCCAGCTGGTGAACCGGGAAACCGAGGACTTCGTCTACGAGGAGGGGTATCCGATCGACCGGCTGCTGTTCTGGCGCGACAAGCCGGAGCCCGGCGTCGTTATCAACGCGGAGGCGGAGAGCCGACGCCTGCGGGAGAACGCCGCCCTCGGCCAACCGGTCGGGACCGGCGAGACTCCGATCATCCAACGGAAGCGTGGCGGCATCCTCCAAGGGCTGTTCTGATACCGGTCGGGCGACAGTCTGCCTTATCGACGCCGCGATTTGGTTCTTGTGTGACGCCGTCGCCGTCGCCGTCCGGGAGGACCCTCGTGCCAATTCGCTCGACTCCGCGCTCCGTCCTGTCCGCCATCCTTGTCGTCGCAGGCCTGCTGTCGGCATCGCCGCCGGCGCTTTCCGAGGTGTTCGACCCGGAGACCTTCACCCTCGACAACGGGCTCGAGGTGGTCGTGATCCCGAACCACCGGGTGCCGGTGGTCAGCCATATGGTCTGGTACAAGGTCGGTTCCGCCGACGAGCCGTCCGGCAAGGCCGGGATCGCCCATTTCCTCGAGCATCTGATGTTCAAGGGCACCAAGACGCGGGAGCCGGGCGAATTCTCGCGCCTCATCAGCCGTGTCGGCGGCAGCGAGAACGCCTTCACCAGCTACGATTTCACGGCCTACTACCAGAACGTCGCCAAGGACCAGCTTCCGACGATGATGGAGTTGGAGGCCGATCGGATGGCCAACCTGTCGATCTCGCGCGCCGATGTCGACGCCGAGCGCGAGGTGATCCTGGAGGAGCGGCGGTCGCGCACCGACAACAACCCGTCGTCGCAGTTCGGCGAGCAGGTGATCGCCGCGACCTATCTTTCGTATCCCTACCGGATCCCGGTTATCGGCTGGGAGAACGAGATGCGCCGGCTGTCCTACGAGGACGCCATGGCGTTCTACGAGACCTGGTACGCCCCGAACAACGCGGTGCTGGTGGTTGCCGGCGACGTCACCGCCGACGAGGTCAGGCGGTTGGCCGAACGCACCTACGGAGCGATCGCGTCCCGGCCGGTGCCGGATCGTATCGCGTTGCGCGGCGAGGAGCCGCCGCAACTGGCTGCCCGGCGGCTCGAGATGGACAGTCCCCGCGTCGACCAGCCGAGTTGGTCCCGGCGTTGGCTGGCGCCGGGTGCGCTGTGGGGCGACAGCGCCCGGGCGCCGGCGCTGGAGGTGCTGTCCGAGATCCTCGGCGGCAGCGCGACCAGCCGGCTGTATCGGAGCCTGGTGGTCGAGAAAGGCTTGGCGGTGGCGGCAGGCGCCGGCTACTCGCCGGACGGCATCGGTCCGCAAACCTTCATCGTCTACGCCAGCCCGCGTGATGGCGTCGACCTCGCGGCCCTGGAGGCGGCGGTCGAGGCGGAGGTGGGCCGGCTGCTGCGCGACGGCGTCACCGCGGACGAACTTGCCTCCGCGATCACCCGGATGAAGCGCCGCGCGGTGTTCGCGCGGGACGACATGCTGGCCCCGGCGCGCTTGTTCGGCGAGGCCATGGTGGCCGGCGGCGGCATCGCCGATATCGAGGAATGGCCCGAGCGGATCGCCGCGGTGACCACCGAAGGGGTCCTGGCGGCGGCGCGCGGGGTGTTCGTGTCCGATCGATCGGTGACCGCGGTGCTGCGCCCGAAGCCGGCGAGTTGAGGAGCAAGACGATGCGCAGGGTTACCGCTCCGCTTGTCCTGTTCCTCGCGCTGCTGGCGTGGACCCCGACGGCCTGGTCGCTCGAGATCCAGGACGTCGTCAGCCCCGGCGGCGTGAAGGCCTGGCTGGTCGAGGATCGCAGCAACCCGATCCTGACGCTGTCCTTCTCGTTCGCCGGCGGCGAATCCTCGGACCCGGTCGGCAAGGAGGGGAGGGCGCGGCTGGTCTCCGGCCTTCTCGACGAGGGCGCCGGAGACCTGGATTCCTCCGCCTTCCAGAAGGCGCTGACCGAGGATTCCATTTCGCTCAGCTTCAGCTCCAGGATCGACCGGTTCGCGGGCAAGCTGGTGACCCTGACCGAGACGCGTGAGCGGGCGGTCGGCCTGCTGCGCTCGGCCCTCACCGAGCCACGGTTCGATCCCGAGCCGGTGGAGCGGATACGCGCCCAGATCCAGGCTTCCTTGCGCAGCAACCTGCAGAACCCCCGCAGCATCGCCAGCCGGGCGTGGTGGGCGGTCAGTTTTCCCGACCATCCCTACGGACGGTCCGGTGACGGCACGCCCGACAGCGTGGCGGCGGTGGCGGTAGAGGACCTGCGCGAGTTCGTCGCCTCGACGTTCGCCCTCGACCGGCTTGTAGTCTCGGCGGTCGGTGACATCGATGCCACGGGGCTGGCGACGTTGCTGGACCGGGTGTTCGGCGGACTGCCGGCGACCGGCTCGGCGGTTCCGGCCGAGGATACCGCGCCGCGCGCCGCGGGGCAGACTTTCGTGGTCGAGCAGGACATCCCGCAGTCGGTGGTGGTGGTCGGGCACGCCGGCATCGCCCGTGCCGATCCCGACTGGTATGTCGCGTCGCTGCTCAACGAGATCCTGGCCGGCGGGTTTGGTTCGCGACTGACCGCCGAAATCCGGGAGAAGCGCGGGCTGGTCTACGGCGTCTATGCCTACCTGCTGCCGGTCGACCACGCGCCGCTGATCATGGGTGGTCTCGCCACCCAGAACGCCCGGGTCGCCGAGTCGATCCGCATACTGCGCCAGGAGTGGGGGCGAATGGCTGAAGAGGGGCCGACCGAAGCCGAACTGGCCGATGCCCGCACCTATCTGACGGGGTCGTTCCCGTTGCGCCTGGTCGACTCCGACGGAACCGCGTCGGTGCTCATGGGATTACAGGAGAGCGACCTGCGGATCGACTATCTCGACCGACGCGACGCCTTGTACGCGGCGGTAACGCTGGAGGACATGAAGCGGGTCGCGCGCCGGCTCTACCGTCCCGACCAGTTGACCGTGGTCGTCGTCGGCATGCCCGAAGGTGTGGCCACGACCGCCCCGGTGCCGTCGATACCGGGAGTTCCTGTCCGGGGTGGATGACGCCGGGGCGCCCCATATGGTAGAAATGGCGTTGGAGGCCACCGGATGTTGATGAAAACCCCGTTCACGCAAGAGATCGCCGGAGTGTTTTCCGACACCGTCGGCACCGCCGGGCTCGACCACGTCGCGTTCCGCGACCTGCTGCCGCGCGCCGGCGCCTCGCTCGAACTGCTGGCCAAGCGCAAGGCCTCCGGCGAGATGCCGCTGCTCGCGCTGCCCGGCCGGCGCGACGACATCGCGGCTTGGCAGCCGATTGTCGACCGCTACCGCGCGCAGTTCGACGACGTGGTGGTGCTCGGCATCGGCGGCTCGTCGCTGGGCGGCGCAACCCTGTGCCGGCTGGGCGACGCCGGCTTCGGGCCGACGCCGGGCTCGCCCAGGGTGTGGTTCCTGGACAACATCGATCCGTTCAGCTTCGACGCCCTGATGTCGCGCCTCGACCTCGACCGCACCGGGTTCCTGTCGATCTCCAAATCCGGCGGCACCGCCGAGACCCTGGCGCAGACCCTCGCCGTGCTCGACCGACTGAGCCAGCGCCTCGGACCCGACGATCTCGCGACCCGGATGACCTGCATCGCCGAGCACACCGACAACCCATTGCGGGCGGTCGCCGGGCATCACGGCCTGTTCTGCCTGGACCACGATCCGAACGTCGGCGGCCGCTACTCGGCGTTGTCGGTGACCGGCCTGCTGCCGGCGGCCATAGCCGGGGTCGACGTGGCGGCGGTCCGGCGCGGCGCCGGGGCGGTCCTCGACGCGGCACTGGGCGCCGAGCGGCCTGAGGATTCGGCGCCTGCGGCCGGGGCGGTGGTGAACGTCGGGCTGGCGACCGGCCAGGGCATCAACCAGACCGTCATCATGCCCTACATCGATCGCCTGGACCGGTTCGGCGCCTGGTACCGGCAGCTTTGGGCGGAGAGCCTCGGCAAGGACGGCCACGGCACCACCCCGATCGGCGCCATGGGCGCGGTCGACCAGCACAGCCAGCTCCAGCTTTACCTCGGCGGGCCCCGCGACAAGCTGTTCACCCTGATCCTGGCCGAACCGGCCGGCCAGGGTCCGGTCGCCAGCCCGCAGGGGGCCGGCCCGGCCGCCGAGGCGCTCGACTACCTGATGGGTCGCAGTCTCGGCGATTTGATGGCGGCCGAGCAGCGGGCCACCGCCGAAACCCTGATCCGCAATGGCTGCCCGACCCGAATACTCCGGTTCCCCGTCCTCGACGAGGAGGTGATGGGTGGGCTGATGATGCATTTCATCCTCGAGACCATCATCGCGGCCGACCTTCTCGGCGTCGATCCGTTCGACCAGCCATCGGTCGAAGAGGGCAAGGTGCTGGCCCGGCAATACCTCGCCGAGGCGGCTGGATGACGCTGGAGCGCCCGGCCGAGTCGCTTCGCCACGCCGTCCGGCGGCTTCCGGAGACCCTGGTCAACCGGATTGCCGCCGGCGAGGTGGTGGAGCGGCCGGCGAGCGCGCTCAAGGAACTGGTCGAGAACGCCCTCGATGCCGGCGCCCGCCGGATCGACGTCGTGCTTCGCGACGGTGGCCGCACGCTGATCCAGGTGACCGACGACGGCTGGGGCATGGACCCGGACACCCTGTCCCTCGCCATCGAGCGTCACGCCACCTCCAAACTTCCCGGCGACGACCTGAGCCGTATTGCCACCCTCGGCTTTCGCGGCGAGGCGCTGCCGTCGATCGGGGCGGTGAGTCGGCTGGCCATCACCAGCCGCACCCCC
>CAYNFA010000159.1:0-7885 GCA_964396345.1 uncultured Thalassobaculum sp. | reverse complement strand
CTGCTGTGGGCCCGCTTTCAATATATCGGCATTGTCTCGGTGCCGACGCTGTGGAAGATGCCGGCGAACTCGACGGCGATGAAGCCGCTGCCGACGATCACCACCCGCTTCGGGCGCTCCGGCAGGTCGAGCGCCTCGTTGGAGGTGATGGCGTGCTCGATCCCCGGAACCTCCGGCAGGGTCGGCCAGCCGCCGGTGGCGAGCAGGATGCGCTCGGCGGTGTAGCGCTTGCCCTCGACCTCGACGGTGTGCGGGTCGACCACCACGCCGCGGCCGTCCAGCACCGTGTTGCCGGCGCCTTTGAGCAGGTTCATGTAGATGCCGTGCAGCCGGTCGAGCTCCTGGTCCTTGGCGGCGATCATCGACCCCCAGTCGTGTTCGACGCCCTCGACCGACCAGCCATAGCCGGCCATGTCGGCGATCTCCGCGCGCAGGTGCGAGCCGTACACCAGCAGCTTCTTCGGCACGCAGCCGCGCAGCACGCAGGTGCCGCCGACCCGCAGTTCCTCGACCACCGCCACCTTGGCGCCGAAACGGCCCGCCAGCCGCGAGGCGCGCACCCCGCCGGAACCGGCGCCGATGGTGATCAGGTCGAAGTCGTAGCGTGCCATGGAGAGGCCTCGTGGTGAGGTTGCCGGTCGATCCGAAGATGGTCGCCGCGCACTCTAGGCGAAACCGGCACGAGGTTCACGGTCTCGTGCCGGAGCGGCAGGAGTCGCCGTCCGGCGGCACGGCCCATGCTGGCGCCCCGTGCTGGAGACTGGCGCCCGGCGGCCGCCGCCGCGATAGTTGCGGAGGGTAGCTGCGGGGACTGGCCAAGGGGCGGGCGGAGGGGGATCGAATGCGTCCACTGTTGATGTTGCTGGCCCTCGGACTGGCACTCGCCGGATGCGCCGCGCCCCCCGGCAACGAACTCAACCCGAACGGCGGCGGGCCAGCGGCCGGTCCGGGCAACGGAGTCGTCCTGTTCGGCACAGCGTCGAGCCAGGAGGTCCCGCCGGTCTATTGGGCAATCGACATCCGCCGGCTGGACCACTCCGGCCGGCCCGAACCCGCGACCAGTTCCGCCGGAACAGCGAATTCCATCACCTTCGACCAGTTCGGCGCCATGCACGACCGGTCCGCGCCATTCGGGGCCTACTCCGTGCTGCCGGGCGAGTATGCGGTTGTCCGAATGGCGGCGCAGCAAGTGGGCGGCATGTTCCTGGACTACGACCATCGCGCAGCGGGCGCGCAGGCAGTGGCGATGGGTCCGACAGGGTTGCTGGCCTACGCTGTTCTCGGGACCGCCGCCGCAAGCGAACGGGCCGCCGAGGAGGCACGGTTCGGCCCGCGCGCCCCGTCGCCGTTGAACTTTCTAAACTCCGACGGGACGCTGCGGGCCGAGGCGCCGCGGTTCTCCGTCAGGGCCGGCGAGATCGTCTATCTGGGCGAGTTCCTGTTCGGCGCCACGCGCTACTTCGACGAGCGGATCGAGCCGGGAACCGCCGGGGGGAGAGGGATTCGCACGATCGTCAGCCCGTTCGTCGAAAACGCGGTCGACCTGGCGGCGGCGCGCGCGGCGCAGACACGCCTCGGCCTGGCGGCCTGGCCGATGCGGACGGCACAGCCCTCCGTCCTGGCGCGGGGACCGGTCTTCGTCGCCCCGTCGATGTCACGCGACCGGGTCGAGTGGCTGTCTGCCGGGACGGTGGTCGGGGAGGAAACTGCCCGCGCCCGCGGCACCCCTACGCCGAAGCTCGCGGCGCCCGCCGACCGTGCCGACGCTCCGTCCGCGCCAGGGCCCTCCGGCGACGCCGCAGATCTGTCCGCCGTCGACCGTCGGGAACTGCAGCAGCGGTTCCTCGCCGGCGAGATCACGGTGGAGCAGTACCGGTCGGCGACGTCGCGTCCCTAAGGGTCCTCACTGGCGGCGGCAGATCACGGAGCACGCTCTCCGCAGCTCCGCGATCCTGCCGGAGAAGGCAAGCCGCCTTACGGCGCCCCGATGCCGCCCATCAGGATGTACTTGATCTCGACGAACTCGTCGGCGCCGTATTTCGAGCCCTCGCGGCCGAGGCCGGACTCCTTCATGCCGCCGAACGGCGCCACCTCGGTCGAGATCACGCCCTCGTTGACGCCGACCATGCCGTATTCCAGCGCCTCGGCGACCCGCCAGACCCGGCCGAGATCGCGGGCGTAGAAATACGACGCCAGCCCGTACTCGGTGTCGTAGGCGTAGCCGATGACCTCGGCCTCGTCCTTGAAGCGGAACAGCGGTGCCACCGGGCCGAAGGTCTCCTCCCGGAAGATCTTCATGTCCGGGTTGGCGCCGGTCAGCACGGTCGGCTTGTAGAAGTTGGCGCCCATGTCGGTCATGCGCTGGCCGCCGTAGGCGACCTTCGCACCCTTGGCGATGGCGTCCTGGACGTGCTCCTCGACCTTATCCACGGCCGAGCCCTCGATCAGCGGGCCGACCACCACCCCCTCCTCGAAGCCACCGCCCTGCTTCATCGCCGCGACCGCCGCCGACAGCGCCTCGGAGAACCGGTCGTAGACGCCGTCCTGCACGAAGATGCGGTTGGCGCACACGCAGGTCTGGCCGGCGTTGCGGAACTTCGAGGCTATGGTGCCCTGGACGGCGGCGTCGATGTCGGCGTCGTCGAAGATGATCATCGGGGCGTTGCCGCCGAGCTCCAGGCTGATCTTCTTCACGGTGCCGGCGGCCTGCGCCATCAGTTGCTTGCCGATCGGGGTCGAGCCGGTGAAGCCGATCTTGCGAACGATCGGGTTGGTGGCGAGTTCAGTGCCGATGGCGCTGGCGCTCTTGCCGATCACCACGTTGAACACGCCCTTCGGGAAGCCGGCGCGCTCGGCCAGCTCGGCCAGCGCCAGCGCCGAGTACGGCGTCATCTTCGCCGGCTTGATCACCACCGGGCAGCCGACCGCCAGCGCCGGCGCGCATTTGCGGGTGATCATGGCGTTCGGGAAGTTCCACGGCGTGATCGAGCCGACGACGCCGACCGGCTGCTTGAGCACCAGGATCCGCTTGCCGGGCGCGTGGTGCGGGATGATGTCGCCGTAGACCCGCTTGGCCTCCTCGGCGAACCACTCGACGAACGAGGCGCCATAGGCGATCTCGCCCTTGGCCTCGGCCAGCGGCTTGCCCTGCTCGGCGGTCATGATGGCGCCGAGGTCATCCTGGTTCGCCATCATCAGGTCGAACCACCTGCGCAGGATCGCCGAACGCTCCTTGCCGGTCTTGGCGCGCCACTCCGGCCAGGCGCGGTTGGCCGCCTCGATCGCGCGCCGGGTCTCGGCCGCCCCCATGTCGGGCACGGTGCCGATGGTCCTGCCGGTCGCCGGGTCGTCGACCGCCACGGTGCCGCCGCCGTCGGCATCGACCCAGGCGCCGTCGACATAGCCCTGCTGTCGGAACAGGCTCGGGTCCTTCAGGCGGCTGACGAGGTCCATGGTTTCCTCCGGATCGTTTGGCTGTGTCGGTTGGCGGTACTATAGGAGCCGTCCCGCCTTTTGAAAGGTCGCTCGGACCGTTCGCACCGACGGTTCAGCGGGCAACACCGTTGGGCCGGGCGATGTTCCCGCCACCCGGGCGACGCCATGATCAGTGGTGGTCGACGCCGGCAACCTGGCACTCGCCCGTGGTGTAGAGCGTCCGAACCGCCGCCGTCGACGTCAGGTCCACGACCAGATTGCCGCGGCAGTCGGTGAACACCACCCAGCCCGTGTAGCTCGGGACCGGGCCATCCTGGGGATGGTTGTCGGCCGCCAGGAACACCGACTTGATCCGCGCCCGGTCGACGCCGAGACGGTCGATCACCGCCGCCACGGCGGCTTCGGATTCGTCGAGCCGCGAGGCGGCGGACGGCTGGGACAGGGTCAGGGCGACGGCGCCCAACAGGGCTGCGATGACGATCCGCACGGCTTCCTCCTTGGTACGCCGGCACGGCGCCGGCACACCGCAGATGGGACGCCGGTGGCGCTGCGTCCATCGGCCTCGACGGACCGTGATCGACCATCACACCGTTTCGCGTCAGGAACGGGCCAGGCGAGTCAGCGCCGCCAGCACCGGCCGGGCAAACAGGATCCGCAGGTGACCGAGGCGCTCGGTGTGCAGCAGCTCGGCGTCGGGCCGCGCCGCCGCCAGCCGCTGGGCGTCGGCGAACGGGACCTCCGGGTCGTCGGCGTCGTGGCAGATCAGCAGCCGCGGCGGCAGCCGGTCGGCCACCCGCACCAGGTCGAAATCGCCGGCGTCGTAGCCGTGACCGTCCTTCAGCACCCGGTGCAGGTCGGCGGCGCGGTCCAGCGGCAGACCCGCCGTCGCCAGGAACCGGCGGGTCATGCTGTCGATGCTGGAGGGCGCGGCGATCAGCGCGAGCGCGCCGGCGGCGAGCGGTGGCCCCGGTTCCGGGCGCTGGGCGAACGCCAGTCCGGCCGCCATGCCGCCGAAGGAATGGCCGACCACCGCGTCGACCGGGCCGTGAGCGGCAACCACGGCGCGCAGGCAGCGGATCACCTGCGGCATGCTGGTGACCGTGCCCGGACTGTCGCCGTGGGCGGGAGCGTCGAAAGCCAAACAGCCGCGGCCGGCCCTCGTCAGCGCCCGGACGATCGCGGCAAGATGGGTGGCGCGCGACGACCAGCCATGCACCAGCAGGACCGGAGGCCGGGTCGACGCCGCGTCCGGCCGCCAGAGGTAGGTCGCGACCTCGACGCCGGCCTCGACCGCGACCCGACCCCGCTCGGCGGTCTCGGCCAGCGCGCGATCGCCGTCGGTGGCGTCGGGGGGCGCGGGCGTCCGGTAGCGTTCGAACAGCGCCGCCGAGTCGTCGTGGCGATCGCTCGCCTGTCCCTCGCTCACTCGACCGTCACGATCTTCGCCAGGTTGCGCGGCTGGTCGGCGTCGGTCCCCTTCTCGACCGCCGCGTAGTAGGCCAGCAGCTGCACCGGCACGGCGTACAGGATCGGCGCCACCATCGGGTCGACGGTCGGCAGCACGATCACGTGGTCGCCGGGTTCGCCGAGCCGGGCGGCGCCGGCGGCGTCGGTCAGCAGGATGACCTTGCCGCCGCGGGCCCGCACCTCCGAGACGTTGGAGGCGGTCTTCTCGAACCAGCCGTCGGTCGGCGCCAGGATCACCACCGGCATGGTCTCGTCGATCAGCGCGATCGGCCCGTGCTTCATTTCGCCGGCGGCGTAGCCCTCGGCGTGAATGTAGGTGATCTCCTTGAGCTTGAGCGCGCCCTCCAGCGCGATCGGGTAGGACAGGCCGCGGCCGAGATAGAGCACGTCGCGGGCGCGCGCCAGGTCGTGGGCGATCCGCATGAAGTGGGCTTGGTGCTGGAGCACCTCGCCGACCCGCCCCGGCAGCCCGACCAGGGCCTCGCGCAGCGCCGTCGCGCGCTCCTCGGACAGCCGGCCGTGGGCCCGGCCGAGGGCGATGGCGAGCGCGCACAGCGCCGTCAGCTGGGCGGTCGTCGCCTTGGTCGAGGCGACCCCGAACTCCGGCCCGGCGCGGGTCAGCAGGACGCCGTCGGATTCCCGCGCGATGGTGCTTTCCGGCACGTTGACCAGGGCCAGCACCTTCTGGCCGAGCGCCTTGGCCCGGCGCAGCGCCATCAGGGTGTCCAGGCTCTCGCCCGACTGCGAGATGGCGATCGCCACGCCGCCCGCCGGCAGCACCGCGTCGCGGTCGCGGAACTCGCTCGCCAGTTCGACCTCGGTGGCGATGCCGGCCAGCGATTCGAACCAGTAGCGCGCCGTCAGCCCGGCGTAGTAGCTGGTTCCGGCGGCGACGATGGTGATCTTCGGGATGCTCGGCGCGTCCAGCGGCGGCGGGATGGTGGCGCGGCCGGTGCCGGGATCGAGCACGGCGTGCAGGGTGTGGGCGATCGCCTTCGGCTGCTCGTGGATCTCCTTCTCCATGAAGTGCCGGTAGTTGCCCTTGCCGACCATCGCCGAGGTGACGGTCGAGATCCGCTCGGGCCGCTCCACCGGCACGCCGGCGTCGCGGAACACCTGCACGCCGCCGCGCCGCAGCACCGCCCAGTCGCCGTCCTCGAGGTACACGATGCGGCGGGTCAGCGGCGCCAGCGCCACGGCGTCGGATCCGACGAACGCCTCGCCGTCGCCGAGACCGATGGCGAGCGGTGACGCCCGGCGCGCCGCCAGCAGCAGGTCCTCCTCGCCGGCGACCAGCACGACGAACGCGAAGGCGCCGGCCAGAAGCGGCATCAGCGCCGCCATCGCCTCCTGCGGCGTCTGGCCATTGCGGATCGCCCGGTCCAGCAGATGCGCGACCACCTCGGTGTCGGTGTCGCTGGTGAACGTCACCCCCTCGGCCTTCAACTCCGCCTTCAGGGCGGCGTGGTTCTCGATGATGCCGTTGTGCACGACCGCCACCCGGCCGGCGACGTGCGGGTGGGCGTTCGCCACCGTCGGCGGCCCGTGGGTCGCCCAGCGGGTGTGGCCGATCCCCGAGGTTCCCGGCAGCGGCTCGGCGGCCAGCACCGCCTCCAACTCGGCCAGCTTGCCGGCGGCCCGACGGCGGTGCAGCGCGCCGTCGGCGAGGGTGGCGAGGCCGGCGGAATCGTAGCCGCGGTACTCGAGGCGCCTGAGCGCGTCGAGCATCAGCGGGGCGACCGGCCGGTCGGTAAGGGCTCCGACGATTCCGCACATGCTTCAGCTTTTCCCTGTTCCGGGCCCGGCCGGCTTGCTCCGGCGCGACCGGAACCGCGCCGCGCCGCCCGCAATGGTGCGTTCCTCGCCGCGGACCACCGTCATCGCGTCGGCCGCCACGTCGCGGGTAACCGTCGAGCCGGCGCCGACGATGGCGCCGTCGCCGACCCGCACCGGCGCCACCAGCGCGGTGTTGGAGCCGATGAAGGCGCCGGCGCCGATGTCGGTGTGGTGCTTGGCGAAGCCGTCGTAGTTGCAGGTGATGGTGCCGGCCCCGATGTTGGCGCCGGCACCGATCCGGGCGTCGCCGACGTAGCTCAGGTGGTTGGCCTTGGCGCCGGCCTCGACGGTCGCGTTCTTGATCTCGACGAAGTTGCCGATATGCGCGCCCTCGCCGATGTCGGCCCCCGGGCGCAGGCGGGCGTAGGGTCCGACGATCGCGCCGGTGGCGACACGAGCGCCCTCGAGATGGCTGAAGCTGCGGATCTCGGCGCCGTCCGCCACCGTGACCCCGAGCCCGAACACCACATGCGGGTGCACCGTCACGTCGCGGCCGAGCCGGGTGTCGTGGCTGAGGAACACCGTCTCGGGCGCCACCAGGGTCGCCCCTTCCGCCATCGCGGCGGCGCGCAGCCTGGCCTGCATGGCGGCCTCCGCCGCCGCCAGGCCGGCGCGGGAATCGACCCCCATCGGCTCGATCGGCTCGCAGGTCACGACCGCGCAGCGCCGGTCGCGGGCGCGGGCGATCCCGACGATGTCGGTCAGGTAGAATTCGCCCTTGGCGTTGGCGTTGCCGATTGCGTCGAGCATGGGAAACAGTTCGGCCGCGTCGATCGCCATGACGCCGCCGTTGCACAGCCCGATCTCGCGCTCGACCGGACCGGCGTCGCGCGCCTCCACGATCCGGTCGAGGCCGTGGTCGGCGCCCAGCACCAGCCGCCCGTAGAGCGCCGGATCGGCCGGCTCGAACCCCAGCACCACCACGGCCGGGCGTTCGTGCGCGGCACGCGCCTCGACCATCCGGGCGAGCGTGGCCGGCGTGATCATCGGGGTGTCGCCGTACAGTACCAACACCGTTCCGCCCGCGGCCGCGATGGCCGCCAGCGCGTCGCGCGCCGGCTTCACGGCGTCACCGGTGCCGAGCGCCTGCTCCTGGATCGCGGTCGCGGCGCGGCCGGCAACCGCGTCCCGCACCGCCTGCTGGCCG
>CAYNFA010000158.1:0-7904 GCA_964396345.1 uncultured Thalassobaculum sp. | reverse complement strand
GGCGGATCTCGCGGGTCTTGGTGAACAGCTCCTCCAGCTTGTCGCCCTCGCCCCAGCGGATGGCGCGCTGCAGGTAGCTGAGGTCCTCGCTGAAGCGCTGCAGCATCTCCAGGACCGCCTCGCGGTTGTTCAGGAAGATGTCGCGCCACATGATCGGGTTCGAGCCGGCGATGCGGGTGAAGTCGCGGAAGCCGCCGGCCGAGAACCGGATGACGTCGCGCTGCTCCTGGCCCTCCAGGTCGAAGGCGGTGCCGACGATGGTGTAGGCGATCAGGTGCGGCAGGTGCGAGGTCACCGCCAGCACCTTGTCGTGGTAGGCGGCCGGCAGTTCCTCGACGATCGCGCCGCACGCCGACCACAGTCCCGCCAGCCGGGCGACCGCCGCCGGGTCGCCGTCCTCGAGCGGCGTCAGGATCCAGTAGCGGCCCTCGAACAGCGCGCCCGAGCCGGCATCGGGGCCGGATTTCTCGGTGCCGGCGATCGGATGGCCCGGGATGAAATGCACGCCGGCCGGCACGTGCGGCTGCACGGCGGCGACCACCGCCTGCTTGACCGAGCCGATGTCGGTCAGGGTGGCGCCCGGCTTCAGGTGCTGGGCGATGGCCTCGGCGATCGCGCCGTAGGTGCCGATCGGGGTGCAGATGACCACGATGTCGGCGTCCTGCACCGCGTCCGCCGGGTTCTCGAAGAAGCCGTCGGCGAGGCCGAGCTCGGCCGCCCGCGTCCGGGCCTCGGCGGACCGGTCGGCAGCGACGACCGATCCCACCAGCCCGCGCGATCGCACCGCGCGGGCGATCGACGAGCCGAGGTTGCCGATGCCGATCAGCGCCATGCGCTCGAACACGATCCCGTCCGTCATGACCCGGCCCCGTTCAGGAAATCGCGGATCGCCTCGACCAGGAGGTGGTTGTCCGCCTCGCTGCCGACCGACAGCCGGATGAACTCGGGTGCGCCGTAGCCGGCCATCTCGCGCACCAGGATGCCGCGTCCGGCCAGGAATCGGCGGGCGGCGTCGGCGTTGCGCGCCGGCTCGGCCGGGAACCGCACCATCACGAAGTTGGCGACGGTCGGCAGCGGCTCGAGCCCGAGCTCACGGAACCGGGATTGCAGCCACGGCATCCAGCGGTCGTTGTGGGCGATCGTGGCGTCCTGGAACGCCTGGTCCTCGATCGCGGCGACGCCCGCCGCCAGGGCCGGGATGTTGACGCCGTAGGGCGGGCGAACCGAGTACAGCACGTCCGCCACCGGCTTTGGGCAATACGCCCAGCCGAGCCGCAGCCCGGCCATGCCGAACGCCTTGGAGAAGGTTCGCAGCATGACCGTGTTGTCGGTCTGCTCCACCAGTTCGATGCCGGCGGTGTAGTCGTTGCGCTGGACGTACTCGGCGTAGGCCGCGTCGAGCACCAGCATCACCCGGTCGGGCAGCCCGGCCCGCAGGCGGCGGACCTCGTCGCTGGCCAGGCAGGTGCCGGTCGGGTTGTTGGGGTTGGCGAGGAACACCAGCTTGGTGCGCGGCGTCAACCGCGCCAGGATGGCGTCGACGCTGGCGGTGTAGCCGTCGTCCGGAGCCGAGACCGGTACGCCGCCGGCGATCTTGGCGGCCGCCGGGAACAGCAGGAACCCGTACTGGGTGTGGATGACCTCCTCGCCCGGCTCGACATAGGCGAGGCAGAGCACCTGGATCAGCTCGTCCGACCCGCAGCCCAGGACGATCCGATCCGGGTCGATGCCGTGCTTGCGGCCGAGCGCGGCGGCCAGGCCCGAGGCGTCGACCGCCGGGTACTGGTGGATGCGCGAGGCCATCGACTGCATCGCCGCCATGGCGTTCGGCGACGGCCCGAGCGCGCCCTCGTTGACGTGCAGCCGCACCACCCGGCCCGGGCCCGGCGCGCCGGCCAGCGCGGGCTTGCAGCCGATCAGGTCGGCAATGGACGCTTTGGGAGCGACGCTGGGCATCGAACTCTCCTCGGGGAGAAAGAACGGGTCAGTGGGCGCGGGTGCGGGCGTAGGCGCCGATCGGCACGGCCCCGTCCGGGATCGACCATTCCGGAGTCGCCCCGGCCGGAGTGGCCCCGGCCGAAGTCGCCCCGGCGGCGCACCAGCCGTCGCGGGCGAGCAGCGAGCGCGGCGCACCGTCCGGCCCGTCGACCACGTCCAGGGCGCCTTCGGACCGCCCTGGCACCATCATCAGGGTAACGTCGTCGCCGGAGGGATCGGGGTCCTGGCAGGCTACCCCGACGCCGGCGATGGCGCCGGACAGCGGGTCCCCGAAAAGCGGAAGCCGCGCAACGATGCGCGGCTTCGGCAGCGATCCCTCGAGCAGCAGCGGCCACCAACGCCACGCGGTCAGCTCCGGCGCCGGCAGCACGGCGAGGGTCGCCCGACCCTCGGCGACGGCGGCCAGCGCCGCTGCCGGTTCGGTGACGCAAACCACCCGGGTCGACACGCCGCCGCGGTCGTGGGCCAGATCGACCAGCGCCTCGGCCCCGGCCGGCGCCCACACCACGGTGACCGGCTCGACCTGGCGCGCCAGATTGGCCGCCAGGATCTCGCGCCACACCCGCTCGATCACCGCCACCGGCAGATCGGCATCCGCCGCCTGCCCGGCGAGCCGGCGCAGGATCGCGGCTTCGCGGCCTGGCCGCAGGAACGGACCGGCCACGTCGCCCTTGGCGGCGGCAACGCGACGTCCTATCGCCACCCGACGCTGCAGCAGCGCCAGCAGGGTGTCGTCGATATCGTCGATCTCGGCGCGCAGCTGCGCGAGCGAGGGGGACGCGTCGGCCATGGTGATGCGGTCGTCTCATGCCGGAAGGGACCAGGACACTTATCGGGAGCCGCGACGGAAGGCAAGGATGACCGTGCCGCGGTTGACATCAAGCGGACGTCATAGGAGAGGGTGGCTCGGGAACCGCTGGAACCGTCCATGACAGAGACCACCACCATCGACGGCATCGGGCGTTCTCGGTCTGTCGGGGAAAGCCCCTACGCGATGGCGCGCGGCCTGGCGGCGCTGCCGCTCGGGCAGGCCGTCGCCAGTCTGCGCGGGGCCCTGGCGCTATCGCCCGGCGACGCCGACCTGAACGCGTTGCGACTCTGGCTGGCCCTGCGCCGGCATCGCGCCGGGGCGGCGACGCTGCGCGCCGTCAACCGCCTGCTCGCCGTCACGCCGCTCCTGGATCGTCCGCTGAACGCCGAGGGCGCGTTCGCGGCCTGCGTTGCGACGCGGAGCGCAGCCCTCGGCCAGGGCGACCCGGGGCTGTTCTTTCGCCTTGCCACCCTGTCGCACGCCTGCGGGCTGATCGCGTTCTGGCGCCGCTTCGGCCAGCCGGTCATGGTCGAGCATCAGGGCGACCGCTACGCGCTGCAGGTCGGGGACCGACGCGTGGTGTTCGACGTGATGGGGCCCGAGCTCGGCCTGCACTTCGACTTCTTCTTCGTCCACGAACCGGGGATGTGGCGCTGGCTCGCCGAGCTGACGCCGGCCGACGTGCTGCTCGACGTCGGGGCCAATGTCGGGACGTACAGCGTGGCGGCAGCCGGCTTGAGCGGCTGCACGGTGGTCGGGCTCGAGCCGTTCCCGGTCAACCTGCGCGCCGCGGTCGCCAACGTGGCGGCGAACGGGCTGGCCGACCGCGTGAGGATCCTTCCCGTCGCGGCCGCCGCCAGCAGCGGGCAGGGCCGCCTCAGCCACGAGGCGGCGGTGCCGGGGGTGGCGGCGCAGTCGTACCGCGCCGGTGGCGAGGCGGCTCCCGTCGGCGTGGCGGAGATCGACGTCGCGGGGGTGGCGATTGACGATCTGGTGGCCAGCGGCACGATCCCGTTCCCGACCCGGATCAAGATCGACGTCGACGGCGGCGAGGACGCGGTCGTCGCCGGCATGCAGCGGACCCTTGGAGATCCCCGGCTGCACAGCGTGCGGATGGAGGTCCGCTGGTGGGAGCCGGGCAAGCGGGCGGTGGTCGAGGCCGTCACCCGTCACGGCTTCCAATCGGCAGTCGCTGACGACCGCAAGAACCTGCTGTTCCGTCGCGTCGGGACGACGGGCTGACGGCATGACCGGAATGGTTCGGGAACCGCTCCGGGACAACCCTGACCGATCGGCGGTGTGCCGTCTGATCTACGATCCGGCGGATCATGGCGCGTTCGCCGCCCTGATCCGGAGGCTTCCGGAGGGTCGCGAAATCCTGACCTGGGCGAGGCGTTACTGCTGCGTCAGCGACGAGCTTGACGCGCTGGCGCAGCGCCGGATCATGGAAGCCAGTGATCTGCTGGCGGTCGACGATCTGGCCCGCTGGGCGAACTCCTCAAGCCACGACCGGCGCTATCCCTGGGCGATCGTCACCGCGGCCCTGCTGGTCCGCCGCCCGGGGTTGATGGCGAAGCTGACTCGCAGCCCACTCAGGTTCGCGGAGATGGGCGATCATTTTTCCCGTCTGGTCTGCGCGATCTCGCCGCGGCCGGTCGCGTCCTCCGTCGCGCAAAGCGTCGTCATCGCCCATGTGCTGCTGGTGACCGCCTCGGTGCTCCTGGAGACCGGGCATGTGCCGGAGTACGAGGCGCTCTCGGCGCGGCACGCGGCTTTCAACCGCCACACCCGTCGGCTGGCCTCGGACGACGGCTGTCGGGCGCTCGACCGGACCTGGGGCTCGGCGATCGGCCATGTGGTGGTCCTGGCGCATCTGCTGGTCGCCCAGAAGCTGGGGCTGGTCGCCGATCGCTGGTCATGCCTGAAGAAGGACTCGGTGCCCAACGCGTACCTGTTCAACCTGATGTCGCGGGCCGCCGGCAACCTGAAGTTTACCGAGCAGGACGGGCTGTTCTTCGAGGCCCACGCAAGCGGGCTGAGCGAGGTTGCGGACGGGCGAACGTTGGATTGGTTCGAGTTGTGCGGCCTCGTGGCCGGCGCCGTCGACCCGGCGCGCGGGGCGCTGCTGTCGATACCGTCGGGTGATCGGCCAGCGCTGGCGGATTTCCTGGCCGCCGTCGGTCATCCGGACGGTGGCCGGTACGTGACCGTGCATTGCCGTGAGGACGGCTTCAAGCGGCCGGGGCGTCATAGCGCCCGCAACGCCCGGATCGGGAACTACCTGTCGGCGCTTTCCGCCCTGGTGGACCGGGGCTACACGGTGGTGCGGCTCGGCGACCCCTCGATGACCCGCCTGCCCGAGCGTCCCGGTTTCGTCGACTACGCGCACTCGCCGTTGAAATCGCCGCGGCTGGACGTCCTGCTGGTCGCCCAAGCCGCCTTCCACATCGGGACCAGCTCGGGCCTGTCGGTCGTGCCGCTGCTGTTCGGGACGCCATGCCTGTTCCTCGACTGGTACCCGACGACGCTGCTTCCATGGGGTCCGAGAACCTGGACGGTGCTGAAGACCCTGACGGGCACCGCGACCGGCGAACGGGTCGCCGACCCCGAGGTGATCCGGCGCGCCGGAAAGGTCCCCGATACCGACGTGCTGGCGGAACTCGGATACAGCCTGCTCGATCTGTCGCCCGCGGAAATTGCCGCCGCTGTCCCGGTCTATCTCGACTTCCTGGGCTGCGACGTCGGGGTGCCGGCGGCGCGGCGGCAGGCGGTGACGGCGCCGGTCTTCCGGTTCGACGCCAATGGCCGCCTGGTGCGGCTTCCACCGCGTCGAGGCTGAGCGGGGTCCGGGAAGCCCGGCGTCGGGCTTCCCGGGGTATGGTCTCAGGCGAGGCCGGGCATCGAGAAGCCGAAGGCCTCGAGGTCGCGGCCGAGCGCGTCGGCCGTCGCGTCGTCCAGTTCCACCAGCGGCGGCCGCAGGCGGCGCCAGTCCCGGTCGCCGGAGAAGTGGGCGATGGTGGCCTTCAGGGCCGGGATCATGACGTATTTGCCGACCCGGTTGCGCAGCGCGGTGCAGGCCGCCTGGCGCTCCTCGGCGTCCGGCTCCTGCCAGCGCCGGTACAGCTCGACGATCGCCGGGGCGTTGACGTTGCAGGTCGCCGAGATGCAGCCCATGCCGCCGCTGCGCAGGGTCTCCAGCAGCACCGTCTCGTTGCCGGCGAACACGCCCCAGCCCGGGAAGCGGTCCAGCATCGCCTTGGTGTTGCTCCAGTCGCCGGAGCTGTCCTTGATGCCGGCGACGATGCCCGGGAAATCGCGGATCAACCGCTCGATCAGGTCGAGGCTGAACCCGACCTGGGCGACCGGCGGGATGTGATAGAGGTAGACCCGCAGCCGGTCGTCGCCGACCCGGTTGATCACCTCGGCGATCGAGCGGTAGATGCCCTCGTCGCTCACCCCCTTGTAGTAGAACGGCGGCAGCATCAGCACGCCGCCGCAGCCGCGCTCGGTCATGTGCCGGGACAGCTTCACGGTGTCCGGCAGCGCGCAGGCACCGGTGCCCGGCATCATCCGGGACGGGTCGAGCCCGGCCTCGACCAGCCGGTCGACGATGTCGATCTTCTCCTCGACCGACAGCGAATTGCCTTCGCTGTTGGTGCCGAAGATCGCCAGCCCGCAATCGTGCGACAGCAGCCACTTGCAGTGCCGGGTCAGCCGGTCGACGTCCGGCCGCAGGTCGGCGTCGAACGGCGTCACCACCGGCGAGAGTACGCCACGCATCGGCGCCTGGTCGGTCATTCCATGTCTCCTTGGATCGGGTTGTATCCGGCGCTGCCGGGGTTTTCAGACGATCAGGTTGCCGGTCGCCAGGACCCGGTGCTTCAGAAGCGGTCCGGCGAACTTCGAGAACTCGGCCATGAAGTCGGCGGCCTTGTGGGCGTCGAAGGCAGCCGCGTCCTTGTAGACCTCCCAGAGGTGGAAGGAGGCCGGGTTGTCGTGGTCGCGGCTGACCGAGAAGCCGAGGCAGCCGTCCTGGGTCAGGCTGTTCCTGGCGTGCTGCTTGATGCGCTCGGCGAAGGTGTCGGCGTCCTTCGGGTCGACCACAAGGTTGACGGCGACGATGTACACGGTGCTCTCCTCCCTGGTTCGGGTTCTGGTCTGTATGGCCTGCGGTCAGTCGGCGGCGTCGCGGCGGGCCGGCGCCGGCAAGGCGGGTCGACCGACCGGCAGCAGCGCCCGGGCACGGGCCAGAACCCGCTTGCGGTCGCGACGGACGGCGTAGACCTCCTTCTGCGCCTCGATCATGACGACGCCGGCGAAGGTGGTAAACCACCGGTCGCCGACCTGTTCAAGCGCCGGGGCGGAACGGATGACCAGTCCCGAGGTGTAGGGCGGTGCGTACAGCGCGTGCACTGTCCGGGTCGGCGTGAACCGGCTGTCGCGCAGCACCCGGGAGAGCTGCGAGACGGTGTAGGGCTGGCCGTGACCGAACGGGGTGTGATCGAAGCGGGCCCACAGGCCGCGCCGGTTCGGCGCCACCGCCAGCAGGCGGCCGTTGCCGGCCAGCACCCGCCAGGCCTCGGCCATCATGGCGGCGCGCTGCTCGGTGTTCTCGAGCGCGTGCACCAGCAGGATGCGGTCGATCGACGCGTCCTCCAGTGGCAGTTCCGTCTCGTCGACCAACACCGAGGCGTTCGGTCCCTCGGGCGGCCAGTGCAGCACGCCCTGCTGGGCCGGCATCGCCGCGATCACGCGTTCGGCCTCACCCCGATACAGCCGGAGGTAAGGCACCGCGTAGCCGAGCCCGAGCAGCGACTGGCCACGCAGGTTCGGCCACAGCTCGCGGACCCGCCGGCGCAGCATGCGCCGGGCCAGCAGGCCGAGATGGCCGTCGTAGAAGTCGCGAAGCTCCACCGCGTCCAGGAACATGGCGGCGAGGGTAACCGCCAGCGCGCCCGGCGCAAAGCCGCCGTGATTGGGGCTCCGCGCGGGCCGCCCCGCTCTCTCCCCGTCGTCATCCCGGACCGGACCGCCTCCGGCGGGGCGGATCCGGGACCCACGAAGCGACGTGCGCCGGCTTTCACCACGGCCGCGG
>CAYNFA010000157.1:0-7948 GCA_964396345.1 uncultured Thalassobaculum sp. | reverse complement strand
CACTTCCGCAGCAAGGACGAGCTGGCCTGGCATCTGTTCTCGACCCACTACTTCGCGCTGGCCGAGGCGATCGACCGGGTCGCGGCCGAGGCCGGCGCGCTCGGCGACCGCATCGAGCGGACCGTCGGGCTGTTCTGCACACTGTTCGACCGCGACGCCGACCTGTTCGCCTTCATCCTGCTGTCCCAGCACGGCCAGCTCGGCCGGATCGGACCCGGCATGCCGAACCCGGTGGAGAGCCTGCGCCGGATGTTCCAGGCGGCGATCGACGCCGGCGAGTGCCCCGGCGACGATCCCGACCTGATGACGGCGATGGCCCTCGGATTGGTGACGCAGCCCGCGACCTTCTCGATCTACGGCCGACTGAAGCGGCCGATGTCCGAGCTGGCACCGACCCTGGCACGGGCCGTCAAGGCGGTGGTGATGCGATGACCAACCGCTACGCCGTCGCCCGGCGCACGATCTCGAAACCGAGATCGACGATGCGGGCGTCGACCGGCTCGCCGCGTTTGCGGGCCAGCAGCAGGCGGCCGGCCTCGGCGCCGATCGCGTGGCCGGGAACACGCACCGTGGTGAGACCGAGCCCGGACGCGCCGGCGAACTCGAAATCGCCGAACCCGGCGATGGCCAGCCGGCCCGGAACCTGGATGCCCTGGCGCCGAGCCTCGCTGACCGCGCCGAGCGCCACGGAATCGCTCGAACAGAACACCGCGTCGGTGTCCGGCCAGCGCTCCAGCAGAGTCGCCAGGCCGCGGGCGCCGCGTTCGACCATCGAGCCTTCGAGCGGTTCGCGGACCACCCTCGGCGGGCCGAGGCCGAGATCCGCCAGCGCCGCCTCGTAGCCTTGCAGCCGCAGGCGGCCGCGCCGATCGCCCTCGCCGGCACCGACCGTCAGCCGGCCGCTGCCGACGAACCCGATGCGTCGGCGCCCGCCGGCGTGCAGTTGCCGGGTCATTGCCCGGCCCGCTTCCAGGTTGGAGAACCCGACCGCCATGTCGACCGGCGCCTCGGGAAGTTCCCAGACCTCCACGACCGGAATTCCCGCGCTCGCCAGCATGGCCCGGGCGGCGGCGGTGTGCTCGCCGCTGGTCAGCACGATGCCGTCCGGGCGGCGGCCGAGCACGGTGGCGACGAGCGCCTCCTCGCTGGCGCTGGAGTATTCGGTGGTGCCGAGCAGCAGCTGGTGGTCGGCCGCGCGCAGGCTCTGCGCCAAGCCATCGACGGTGGACGCGAAGATCGAGCCCGCCAGGGTCGAGATCAGGACCGCGACCAGCCGGCTTTCGCGCGACGACAGGCTGCCGGCGACGCGGTCCGGCACGTAGCCGAGCGCCTGGATCGCCGCCTCGACCCGCTGGCGCGTCTCGACCCTGACCTTGGCCGGGGTGCGCAACGCGCGCGACACCGTGATGGCCGACACGCCGGCGGCGGCGGCAACGTCCTGCATCGCCACCCAGCGACGCGGCGGCGGCGGGGTATCGTTCATTTGGCCCGGCTCAGCCGCCGGCGCCCCGAGCTTCCGGCGGCGTCATGTCGAGCCCGGCCGAGGCCTCGAACGCCGCCGCGGCCATGAGCATCGGGCCCTCGCGGTCGGCCGCGGCCATGATCTGCAGGCCGAGCGGCAAACCGTCGGGATCGCGCCCCATCGGCACGCTGATCGCCGGCGTGCCGGCGAAGTTAGCGGGGATCGTGTAGGTCCCGGCGTTCTCGGGTGGCGTGTTTCCGAACACCAGCCCCGCCTGCGGCACGGTCGGCGAGACCAGCAGGTCGACCTCGTCGAAGCAGCGCTCGAAGGCGAAGGCTGCCTCGGCGATCCTGCGGTCGGCGCGCATCAATTGCTGGGCGGTGGCCCGTGTCCCGAACTCGAGGTATCCGCGCAGCTCCGGCGACAGCCGCTCGGGTGCGTCGCGCAGCACGGCGGCGAAGATGTGGGCCGCCTCGACCTCGACCCGCAGAAAGCCGGCGCGCCGCCCGGCCACCATGTCGTAGTCTGGCATGTCGACCGGGTGAAGCACGGCGCCGAGGCCTTCGAGACGCGCCAGCGCGGCCCGGAACGCCTCCGCCACAGCCGGCTCCGGCGGTTCCTGATCGAAGGTGCGGATCACCCCGACGCGCACGCCGTCAAGACGGCCGCCCGGCACGAGGTCGCCCGACCAGCCCGAACGCCGGCGGGATTCCGTGCAGCGGGGATCGAAGCCTTGTAGCACCGACAACAGCAGGGCCGCGTCGCCGACCGTGCGGGTCAGCGGGCCGACGTGATCGAACTGGTAACTGAGCGGCACGACGCCGCGGGTGCTGATCAGGCCGAAACTTGCCTTGAGGCCGACCACCCCGCAGTAGGACGCGGGAATCCGTACCGACCCTCCGGTGTCGGTCCCGAGCGCCGCGGCGCAGATTCCGGCCGCCACCGCCGCCGCCGAGCCGCCGCTGGAACCGCCCGGCGAGCAGCCGGCGCGGTGCGGGTTGATGGCCTGGCCGTGATGCGGGTTGTCGTTGGTGGCGCCGAGCGCTGCCTCCTGCATGTTGAGCTTGGCGAGGATGACCGCGCCGGCGGCGCGCAGCCGCCGCACCACTTCGGCGTCCTCGTCGGGCACGCGGTGGCCGGACCCGCCGAGCCCGGCCGTGGTCGGCGCGCCGGCGACGTCGATGTTGTCCTTTAGCGCCACCGGAATCCCGTCGAGCGGCCCCAGGCGCCGCCCGGCGCCGGCGCGCCGGTCGGCGGCCTCGGCCTCGGCTAGGGCGGACGCCGAGAGCACCGCGAGGCAGCAGTTCAACGCCTTCCCCGGTCCCTCGGCGCGCGCGATCGCCAGACGCGTCAGTTCGGTCGCCGTCACCGACCGCGCGTCGAGCATTCCGGACAGCCGCGTGATCGGCAGGAAGGCAAGGTGGGAAGGGCTCATGTCGGGAACTTTCGCGGCCAGGGGCGCGGGGATGGCCGCAGGGAAATCGACCGGAACCGCCACGTGAGCATAGCCGGAGATGCAGCGGGCGATCTACTATCGAGACATCGCCTCCCGACTTACGGCCGCCCCGCCTCGGGGATCAGGCCCGCCTCTTCTCCCGTTCCCGCCGTTGCCCAAATGCCGAGGAGTGAGCCGTGTCCAACCCGCGCATTCCCTATCAGATGGCCTCCGACCGTCCGCGCCTGCCACCGCCGGTGCCGGGCAAGCCGCTGATCGTCCATATCGTCGTCAACGTCGAGTACTGGCCCTTCGACCAGCCGATGCCGCGCAAGCTGATCCCGGGGCCCCACGGCAACGACAAGATCCCCGACGTGCCGAACTTTTCCTGGGTCGAGTACGGCATGCGCACCGGCTTCCCGCGCATCCTGCGGGCCCTGAACGACCGCGGGCTGCCGGCCTCGACCACCCTCAACGCCAGTGTGATCGACGTCTACCCGAGGGTCGCCGAGGTCATGCTGGAAGCCGGCTGGGAATTCATGGGCCACGGCTGGACCCAGAAGGCGCTGCAGAGCGAGCCGGACGAGACCGCGGTGATCGAGCGCTGCCTCGCCAAGATCAAGTCGTTCACCGGCAAGCCGGTCCGCGGTTGGCTCGGGGCCGGTCTCAGCGAGACGGTCGACACCCCGGATATCCTGAAGGAGCGCGGGATCGACTTCCTGTGCGATTGGGTGATCGACGACCTGCCGACGTGGATGACCACCAAGCACGGCCCGATGATCGCCGCACCCTATTCGCTCGACCTGAACGACGGCCCGTTGTGGGCCGGATGGGGCATGCATTCCAACGTGATGTACGACCGGCTGGTGTGGACGCTGGAAACCTTCGAGGCGGAACTCAAGGAGAACTGCCGGGTCCTGGTGCTGCCGCTGCACCCGCACTTGGTGGCGGTGCCGCACCGGATGAACTGGTTCGTGAAGATGCTCGACCTGCTGCAGGCCCGGGGCGACACCGTCTTCATGAACGGCTCGGGGATCGCCGACTGGTACGCCGCGGTGGAACCGCCGCCGGCCGGCTGACGGATCGCCGGCGGCCATCAGCCCTCGGGCTGGTGGCCGCGCCGGCGTCCTCAGATCACCTTGCGAGCCCGCAGCTCGTCGACCGACGCCGGGTCGAAACCCAGGTCGCGGAGGATCTCGTCGGCGTGCTCGCCCAGCCCGGGCGTTGGACGGAAGGCGACGGGCAGCGGCGCATCGGCCAGGTTGATCGGCTGGCCGACGACACGGATGTCGCCGAGTTCCGGGTGCGCCACTGGCTTGACCATCCCGAGGTGCGCCACCTGCGGCTCGGCGAAGGTCTGGTCGATGCTGTTGATCGGCCCGCACGGCACGCCGGCGTCGTTCAGGAGCCGGATCCAGTGCTGGTTCGGCTCCCGACGGGTGATCTCGGCGATGCCGGCGTTCAGCGCCGCGCGGTTGTGCGAGCGCCGCTCGCTGGTCGCGAAATCCGGATGGTCGCGCAGCGCCTCCGCTCCGGCGGCCTCGCAGAAGCGCAGCCACATGGCGTCACCGGACGCCGCGATGTTGATATGACCATCGGCGGTCGGGTAGACGCCGGTCGGCATCACCGTCGGATGGTCGTTGCCGGCCTGACCCGCCACCTCGCCGTCGATCAGCCAGCGCGCCGCCTGGAAGTCGAGCATGAAGATCTGGGCCTCGAGCAGCGAGGTGTGGACCCACTGCCCCTTGCCGGTCGACTGCCGCTGCAGAAGCGCCAGCAGAACGCCCTGGGCGAGCAGCAGGCCCGAGGTCAGGTCGGCGATCGGAATGCCGACGCGCATGGGCCCCTGGCCCGGCGCCCCGGTGATCGACATCAGCCCTCCCATGCCCTGGGCGATCTGGTCGACGCCGGCGCGGGTGGCGTCCGGCCCGGTCTGACCGAATCCGGAGATGCTGCCGTAGACGATGCGCGGGTTGACGGCAGCCACGTCATCGTACGCGACCTTCAGGCGATGCTTTACGTCGGAGCGGTAATTCTCGACCACGACGTCGGCCTTGCGGGCGAGCTTCATGAAGATTTCGTGGCCGTCCGGGCTCTTCAGGTCGAGAGTCAGGCTGCGCTTGTTGCGGTGCAGGTTCTGGAAGTCGGTGGCGTGCCGGTTGCTGCCGATCGCGTCGCCCTTGGCCCCGCCCGGGGGCTCGATCTTCACGACGTCGGCACCCCAGTCGGCGAGTTGGCGCACGCAGGTCGGCCCGGCGCGATGCGCGGTCAGGTCCAGGACGACCAGTCCCTCGAGGGGCAACGACGTCATGTCCGTCTCCGAGTGCAGGCCGGTTTCAGGGTCAGTCCGCGGCGAGGCGGGCGATGTTCGCCTCATGCCGGATCTGGTTGAAGATCTCGCGCTTCAGGGCTACGAAGACCGGGTCGGTGATCAGGTCGATGGACCGCGGCCGGGATAGATCGATCGGCACCCGCGACCGGATCCGGCCCGGTCGCGCGGACATCACGAGCACCACGTCGGCCAGCAGGATCGCCTCGTCGACGTCGTGGGTGATGAACACCACGGTCCGCCGCAACTCGTCCCACACCGATAGCAGCAGTTCCTGCATGTCGATCCGGGTCTGCGCGTCGAGGGCGCCGAACGGCTCATCCATCAGGAACAACTGGGGTTCCATGACCAGCGTGCGGGCGAGGCCGACGCGCTGCTTCATGCCGCCGGACAGCTGCGCCGGAAGATGGTCGTGAAACTCCGACAGCCCGACGCGGGACAGGAACTGCGTGGCCTGGTCCTTGTACTCCCGCTCCGGGCGGCCCTGCGCCTTCGGGCTAAAGACCGTGTTCTCCCAGACCGACAGCCAGGGGAACAACGCCGCCTCCTGGAACACCACGGCGCGGTCCGGGCCAGGCCCGCCGACCGGCGCGCCGTCTACCAGGACGGTTCCGGAAGTCGCCTTCTCGAAGCCCGCGACCAGATTGAGGATGGTCGACTTGCCGCATCCGCTCGGCCCGACGATCGCTACGAACTGTCCCTTGCCGACGGTCAGGGCGACGTCATCCAGGGCGCGGACCGGCTTGGCGCCGCCGAAAATCTTGGTCACCCCGGACAGTTCGATGGCGTTATCGGTCATCGGCTGCAGGCTCTCCACGATGGGGTGTCAACGGATGTGCCGCCACCGGATCAGCCGGTGCTCCAGGGCGATCAGCAGGCGGTCGGTGAGGAAGCCGAGAAACCCGATCGACGCCATGTCGGCGACGACGATGTCCATCCGGCCGATGTAGTAGGCGTCCCACAGGACGTAGCCGAGGCCCGACTTCACGGCCACCAGCTCGGCGACGATCACCGCCGACCAGGCGATGCCGGCGCCGATCCGCATCCCGGCGAAAATCGCCGGCAAGGCGTTCGGCAGCACCACCCGGAACAGGATCGTGCGGGATGACGCCCCCATCATCATCGCCGCGCGCAGCAGGTTCTGGTCGAGACTGCGCGCGCCGTGCGTGGTGTTGATCAGGATCGGATAGAACGCGCCGAGGCAGATCAGGAAGATCGCGCCGTACTCCTTGATCCCGAACATGGCGATCGAGAACGGCAGCCAGGCGGTAATCGGGATCGGCCGGAGCGACTGGATGGTCGGGTCGATAAGGCGCGCGACCACCGAGCTCCAGCCGATCAGGATGCCGACCGGAACCGCCAGCAGAACCGCCAGGACGTAACCCTGGACGACCCGCTGGGCGGAGTTCGCCACCACCCCGCCCCAGGTGCCGCTGTAGGCGTTGAAACCGCCGGAGTCGGGACCAAAGGTCCAAACGTACCAAGCGTTCACCGTCATCGTCGGCGTCGGGATAAGGCCGGTCGGCAGAATACCGGCACGGCCAGCCGCCTCCCAGAGTACGAGCAGCACGACCGGGACAATCGTCACCGACAGCCAGCCGGGAAGCGACCGGACGGCCAGGGCGCCTAGACCTTCGGCGCCCCGATCGTCCGACCGAGTGGTGGTTTCACCGGCGCTCATTTGCCGGCAGCGGCCTTGTAGAACTCCTCGTTGTACACGGCGGCAAGTTCGCCGCTGACGTCCTTCTGGAAAACCCCGAACTCGTGGAAAGCCTTCGCCTGGCGCTGCATCTGCTCAAGCGTCAGGAAATTTCCGAGAGTGATGTTCGTGGTCATCCGCTTGGCGGTGGTCTCGTCGATGCCCTGGTACTTGGAGATGGCGCGCGCGAACTCGTCCTTCGACGCGTTCATCCGCTCGACCGCCTCCAGATAGGCCCAGATCACCCGCTGGACCGCCTCGCGCTTGGTGGTCAGTGCCTCGCGGGTCGCCACGATCAGGCCGAGCTCAGCGCCAACGGCCTTGGACTTGCTGTAGTCAAGACCCTCCGGCCAGTACCCGAACCCTTCCGCCACCGGCTGGGATTCGAACGGCTCCCAGGTGACGATCGCGTCGACCTCGCCGCGCTTCAGGGCGGCCACCGCGTTCGGCGCCGCGCCCTGGATCTTCACCTCGGTGAAGCTGTTGTAGGGGACCCCGACTTCCTTGATCATCGCCGCAAACTGGAACCACACGGCGGAGGCCGGCGCGACGCCGATCTTCTTGCCCTTGAGGTCCTCCCATTTCTTGATGTCGACGCCGTTCCGCGTGACGACGAATTTCGGCGACACGCCGGCGCCCATAAGGCCGACGATGTTGTTGATGTTCTGGCTTAACAGAATTGGCAGGTCGGCCGGGCCGACGGTGGCCATGTCGAGCGATCCGGTCGCGATCGCCGTGCGGGCGTCGGCGTAGCGGATGAAGTCGACGACCGTCAGGTCGACGTTGAGTTCCTTGAGCCGCCCGGCGATCTCGCCGATCGGCGAGAGGTGCGCCGCCTTGCCCGCGCCGATGGTGATGGCCACCGGCTGCGGCAACGGATCCGGCTTCGGCGACAGAGCGAGGGCGCCGTTCGTCGCGCCGACAACGGCCACCACAAGCGCTCCCAGCACCAAGCCGCGAGCACCCGAAAATACTCGCGTGGAAGTTGCGCGCATCCTTGACTCGCGAATAAGGAGAATATCT
>CAYNFA010000156.1:0-8037 GCA_964396345.1 uncultured Thalassobaculum sp. | reverse complement strand
GCCCCCGCATGTCGAGCGGGTCGACCTCCTCGCGTGCCGGCATGGGCCGGTCGCCTCGCCAGGCGTTCCAGATCGCCAGCAGGCGGTTCGCCAGCGGATGCCGCGCCATAACATCCGGCGGCGTCCCTGGCTGGAACACCGTGAGCCGGCCATGCCGGAAGGTCCCCATCGGCCGTTGGATCGGGCCGGACATGGTGTTCCCCGCGATACGTCGGTGCGTCGGCCGGGCAGCCTGCCGGCGCGTTGAAGCGTACCGATTTCGGAGTGAGTGTAGCGCGGATTGGCGCACGCTTGACAGATGGTCGGGGTACGGGGATTGGTTGGTCGGATGCAAGGCGCGGGCGCGCGCCGACGTGGTACCGGAAGCGGGGGTGGGGATGCCGAAGACGTGGATTGCGCTGGCGTTGCTGCCGGCCCTGGTGGCGAGTGTGCTGGCCTCGGGGCTGGCCCGCGCCGAAGGCGTGGTGTTCCTGACCCGACACGCTGAGAAGAGCCTGGAGGTACCCGGCGACGCCGCTCCGCTGCTGACCGAGGGCAGCGCCCGCGCACGGACCCTGGCCCGCATGCTGGTCGACGCCGGCATCGACGAGTTGATCACCACCGACGCCCTTCGCAGCCGGCAGACCGGGCAGCCCTTCGCCGAGGTGTCGGGGCTGCAGCCGCAGGTGATGACGCGCGACGAGCAGGTCGCGTTCGCCGCCCGGTTGCGCGCCAAGCCGGACGACCGGGATCGGCTGATGATCGGCCACACACGCAACATCCCGCGTATCCTCGAGGCGCTGGGGGTACCCGGCGGCGGCCAGATGGCGCTCAACCCCGACACCGACTACGACAACCTGTTCGTGATCCAGATGTACCCGGACCGGCCCGCCAGCATGGTGCGCCTGCGCTTCGCGATCGCCGACTGAGGCGGCGAGGGCGCTCCCTCCCTCCCTGTCGACATCAAGTCGGTGAGCGGCCACCTCTCCCTCGCCGTCCGACGGAGCGGCGGGTGGATCCCGGCTCGAGCTGCGCTTGGCCGGGATGACGACAGGTGAGGGGAGGCGGCCCCCTTTCCCTCGTCGTCATCCCGGACGAACGCACTCCAGCGCGGGCGATCTGGGATCCATGGAGCGACGGCGGCTTGCCGATGCTGCCGGCGACGAAGCGGCAGGTGGGGGAGGGCTCGCTCCCTGATCGCGTTACCCTGGAGTCCGTTCCACCTAAAAAAACTGCCCGGAAGCGCTCGGCTTCCGGGCAAGTTGAACAGGGAGGCTTCACGTCTGGGAGACGTAGGACCCCGAAGGGCCCTGCTCTGAGCGGGGGGCTCAGAGAGGATGTTGCAACGCAACATCCAGACGATACGAGAAATAGGTTGCCGAATGATTAAGCACCATCCGCAAAAGGGCAGCTCCGATATGCGCTAAGCGCATGGCTCGCGATGCCGTAACGCGGGAGAACGCGGGGCTCGGCGGCCTCGAGGCGTCCGCGGGTCAGAACTGCGACTTCGCGACTTCCTGGATCAGGAAGTCGCGCAGCACGGTGATGCGCTTGGAATGCCGGAGTTCCTCCGGGTAGACGAAATAGGCCGGGACCTGTGGGCCCTCCAGGTCCGGCACCACGCGCACCAGGCTGACGTCCTCGCGCGCCATGTAGTCGGGCAGCGCCGCGATACCGACCCCGGTCTGCACCGCGCGGTACATGGCGAAATAGTTGTTCACCCGCAGCACCGACCCTGGCCGGCCGCGCGGGCCGGACGCCACGTCGAGCAGCCAGTTGACGTTTGGGAACGGCGGGTGCGCGGTCTCGCCGTAGATCACCAGACGATGACCGGCGAGATCGGCCGGGGTGCGCGGCACGCCGGCCGCCTTCAGGTAGGAGGCGGCGGCGTACAGGTGGAACTTGATGGTCTTGAGGTGGCGCTGGATCAGGTCGGGCTGGCGAGGCGGTGTCAGGCGCAGCGCCACGTCGGCCTGACGCATCGACAGGTCGAGTTCGCTGTCGTTCAGGATCAGGGTCAGGCTGATCTCCGGGTACAGTTCCAGGAAGGCGCCGATGCGCGGCGTCAGCCAGTTCGACCCGAGCGCCACCGTGGTGGTCAGGCGCAGCGGCCCCTTCGGCCGGTCCTTGCCCTCCGACAGGATCGCCTCGGTGGTCGCCAGCTTGGCGAACACGTCGCGGGCGGTCTGGAACAGGATCTCGCCCTGCTCGGTGAGGATCAGGCCACGGGCGTGCCGGTGGAACAGCGGCACCCGCAGGCTTTCCTCAAGATGGCTGATCTGGCGGCTGACGGCGGACTGGCTCAGATTCAGGGTGTCGCCAGCGTGCGTGAAGCTGCCGGCCTCGGCAACCGCATGAAAGACGCGCAGCTTGTCCCAGTCCATGACCCGCCCGCCGACACACCCGCGGCGTCGAGCCGCACCCGGTATTTCTACACGAGACCGGCCGCCGGGTTAACCCTCCCGGGTGCCGGCGATAGTCCGGACCTCCGTCATTCGGCGGCGGCGGCCTGGGCGGAGTCCTCCATGTCGGAGAGGTGGCGCTCGGCCTCCAGCGCCGCCATGCAGCCCATGCCGGCGGCGGTGACCGCCTGGCGAAACACCTTGTCGACGCAGTCGCCGGCGGCGAACACGCCTGGCACTGTCGTCCGCGTCGAGCCGGCGTCGACAATCAGGTAGCCGTCCTCGTCGAGCGGCAGGTGGCCGCGAAACGGCTTGGTGGCCGGGTCGTGGCCGATGGCGACGAACAGCCCCTCGGCCGGGATCACCGTGGTGTCGCCGGTGCGGGCGTTGCGAATCCGCACCGCCTCCACGCCGGCGAACGGCCCGTCGCCGCCCAGCACCTCGTCGACTACATGGTCCCAGATCACTCGGACCTTGGGATGCCGGAACAGCCGGTCCTGCATGATCTTCTCGGCGCGAAGCGTGTCGCGGCGGTGCACCAGTGTCACCGAGCCGCAGATGTTGGCGAGGTACAGCGCCTCCTCGACGGCGGTATTGCCGCCGCCGACCACCACGACGTCCTTGTCGCGGTAGAAAAACCCGTCGCAGGTGGCGCAGGCCGAGACGCCGCGGCCGTTGAACTGCCGCTCGCTCGGCAGGCCGAGCCAGCGCGCCTGGGCGCCGGTGGCGACGATCACGGCGTCGGCCAGATAGCGATCGCCGCTGTCGCCGACGCAGCGCAGCGGCCGGGTCGAAAAGTCGACTTCGACGATCACGTCGTTGACGATCCGGGTGCCGACATGCTCGGCCTGCTTCTGCATCTGTTCCATCAGCCAGGGGCCCTGGATGACGTCGGCGAAACCGGGGTAGTTCTCGACGTCCGAAGTGATGGTCATCTGGCCACCCGGCTGCAGGCCTGCGACCAGCATCGGCGACAGGTTGGCGCGCGCCGTGTAGATGCCGGCGGTCAGTCCAGCCGCCCCCGCGCCAATGATCAGGACTTTCACGCGGTGCTCGGCCATCGACCTCTCCATGCTCGGGACCCGAACAACATAGTGACCCCCGCCGCCGGTCTCAACCGAGCCTCCGGCCGCGCGCCGTGTCGCCAACGGCGCGTCGAGTCGCGCCTTGAGGTATCCGGGGCGCCGCCTCCGGGCAAACCCGGATGCCGGGCGCGACTCCGGCGCCGGCCTAGAACCCGAACATGTGATCGAGCGAGAACGCCGCGCCGTCGCGGATCAGGCCGTGATAGCCGAACAGACGGCAGGTGGTGTCCCGGATCAGCACATAGCCGCCGCCCGCGGCGCGGGCGATATCGCCGGCGTCGAAAGTCTGCGAGGCCCGCCACAGCCGCGATCCGCCGCACGGTATGGCGAGCCCGGCGTGGGCGATCTCGCTGCCGTCGGCCGCGGTCAGGACCAGGTCGGTGGCGGAAACCTCGTGCCAGGGCGTCGAGGCCGGGTAAATCAGGTGGCAGAGGGTGTCGACCCGGTCGAGGTCGTTGCCGAGACGCAGGAACAGCCGTGTCGACAACCCCGGCGGCGGCCCGCCATAGCTCTGCGGCTCGCCCTTGAAGGTCAGCACGCCGTTGAACACGTGGGCGCCGAAGCTGGTGTCGGCGGCGTGCCCGGTCTCGCGGTCCTCGTAGCGGAACAGGCCGTGCAGCCAGCCGTCGGGGGCGTCGTTGGCGCCGGCGTCGAAATCGTAGATCAACTCGATGTGGCCGTAGCCGGAGGGCAGGACGGTGTCACCCAGGGTCTCGGACACGTCGATCGCCAGGCTGTCGGCGCGGGCCAGCACGCCGAGCCGCCGGCGCGCGGCCTCGCCGCCGTCGGCATCGTAGATCACCGCCTGGATCGGCAGACGCATCTGCGCCGTGGACATCGGCGTCGGCAGCGCGTGCGTGCGGTAGCGGTCGAGCGGCAGGACCGGGGCCGGCAGGATCCAGCCCTTGCCGAGGTGGCGCGACGCCTCGGCGATCCGGGAGTCGGGCTTCAGGTCGACGCGCTCGACGTTGACGTGGGCGATGCGGTTGCGACGGTTGCCGGCGCGGATCTCGTAGCGCGGCCGGACCACATGCTTGCCGGCCTGCAGCTCGAACTGCGCCGGCCAGCGCTGGTCGGGGAACAGCGCCGCCGGATCCAGCGCCCGGCAGCCGAAGCCGGGAATCTCGGTGTCGAACCACCGGATGTCGTCGCGCCCCATCACGTTGAGGCCGATGGTGCCGGCCGGTACCGGCGCCGGGTGCGCGTTCTGCAGCCACAGCGTCACCCGCTCGCCGTCCTTCGGCGCCGGCAGGCCGGCGTACAGGTCGGCCGGCCAGGCGTTGGCGTCGTGGGTGCAGGACAGCTCCTCGTCGCCGTCCCCATAGGTGTCGACGGCGTATTTCACCACATCGTGGCCGCGCGCGCCGATGGCGTGGATGAACAGGGTGCCGGCGAAGTCGTCGAGGCCGAAGCGCCCGCGGATCTCGGCGCTGTCGATCACGATGCCCGCCACGCCGTCCGCCAGCTTCTGCTCCCACGTCGCGAGTTCGCCGCCGTCGGCGTCGAACAGCCGCATCCAGAGCCGCAGGCCGCGGCCGCCGTAGCCGGTCCAGTAGTTGGCGGTCACCAGCCGGGTGTGGCGGCCGGCCTCGTCGCGCAGGAAGGCGTGGTTGGTGGCGAAGTTCAACGGGTCGAGATATTTGCGCGGGTTGCTGAGCATGGCGTCCGGCAGCCGGACGGCGTCCAGGGTCACCAGCTCGGCGCCGGCCGGCAGCAGGTGGCGCACGTGGTCGGCGGCGCGGTGGGCGTCGAAGCCGGCCAGCAGCACCGCGCGGGCGCCGCTCGCGGGCAGCTCGGTGACCGGCCGCGCCCGGTGCCCGAGGACGGTCTCGCCGATCCGCTCGACCGCCTGCACGAACACGTCATGGATATCGAGGCGGGTCAGGTCGTGCAGCTCGGCGAGGGTGCCGAGATGCCCCATCGGGTCGTACAGGGCCACCGGCCCGACGCCCGCCAGCCGCGCCAGCAGGGCGCCCAGCGCCTCGGCGGTCAGCGGGTGCCCGACCGCCTTGAAGAAGCTGAAGCCACCAACCTGATTGGAGAAGGTGTCGATCTTGAGAGCCATGGCGCGGGTCCGGATGCGATCGCGGGATCGGATGGATGCATACCCGAGGCGGTTGGTCCCGGCAACGCGGCGAGACGACCCGGCCGGCTTCGCTCCGGGCGATGGGCGGCGGGTCAGGCGGCGAGAAGGCCGGCGTCGATCAGCCGCCGCCGCAGGGTCTGACCCACCCGGGGCGTCTCGTCGAGGCAGGGATGGGTCCAGTGCTCGATCCGGCCGTCGAAGGCACGGGTGTGACCGGCGGCGCGCAGCCGCGCGTGAAAGGCGGCGAGCCGGCCGCTCTCGGGTTCGACGGTGGCGATGTAGACCGGCTTGCCGGTGGCGCAGGCCTCCGACGCCATGTTGACGGAATCCGAGGTCACCACCAGGGCGTCGGCGAGGGCCAGGAAGCCGAGATACGGGTTCTCGCCGTCGCCGGTCCACACCTGCGCCGGCCGGCCGGCGAGACCGTCCCTGAGCGCCGCGCGGGTGGCGGCGTCGGTGCGGCGCGACGTCACCACCAGCAGGCCGGCCCCGGAATCGGCGACCTGTCTGAGCCGCTCGACGAACCGTGCGACCGCGTCGGCCGAAAAATCGTAACGCTTGTTGCTGCCGCCGACCATCACCGCCACCAGCGGCCGCGGCATGCCGGTCGCCTCCGGCTCCCAGTGCCGGGCGGCGTCGGCCAGGATCTCGGGGGCATGGGGGTTGAGGGCGCCGAGCGTGGTGACGACGTTGGGCCCCCGCGTCGGATCGTGCTCGGGCACCACCAGCAGGTCGAAACGCCTCGGGTCGAGCCTGGGGTCCTGGATATGGGCGAGGAAGGCCCGCTTGCCCGACAGCCGCTTGACGGCCAGCGCCGCCCCGGCGGTGCGCCGGCCGCAGGATATCACCACGTCCGGCCAGGGTGCGGCGATCGGATCGCCTCCGGCGGTCGCCGGCACCCCCGGCAGGCTGCCCAGCACCGGCAGCGCGCGCAGCAGGAGGCTGGGGTGGACCCGCTTGACGATCGGCGTCAGCCCGGCCGCCTTGGCCAGGCCGAGACACTGGATCCGCATCCCGACGGTGCCGTCGGTGAGGATCCAGGTGATCGGCTGCTCTGGCTCGCTGGGGGTGATCGGCATCGCTGGCTCGGCAGGGGAGCAGGGTCGTTTTATATCACGAACGTGTAATAATGTTGCGTCGAGGAGGTGGTATCCCTATGTTGCGTTCCACGGCGCGCGTCCGCGCCGATCTCTTCACACCTTTCACGCCCCGCCTTTCACACCCCGACCTTTCACAGACAGGGAGCCGCGCGGTGCGTCGCGTGAAACTGGACCGGATCGACCGCCGCATTCTGCGGGATCTGCAAGACGATGGCCGCATGACCAACGTCGAGCTGGCGAGCCGTGCCGGCATTTCCGCGCCGCCCTGCCTCAGACGCGTCCGGGCCCTGGAAGAGGCCGGTTACCTTCGGGGATACCACGCTGACATCGCCCCGGAAATGCTCGGTTTCACGGTCACCATCTACGCCCAGGTCGGCTTGACCAGTCAGGCCGAGACCGACTTGGCCCGCTTCGAGCAGATGGTCGGCGAGTGGCCGGAAGTCCGCGAGTGCCATATGCTCATGGGCGAGGCGGACTTCCTCTTGAAGATTGTCGCCCGCGATTGGGACGCCTTCCAGAAGTTCCTGACCAGCCGTCTGACCTCGGCCCCGCTGGTTTCAAACGTCAAGACCGCCCTGGTGATCCGGACCCGCAAGCGTCTGCCGGGGGTGCCGATCGACGAAGAACCCGAGGGCGACGAGGAACAGCCGGCAGCCTGAAGCGTTCGGGCGCGGAGCGGCGGGTGGGTCCCGGGTCGGGCGTCGCCCGCCCGGGATGACGACCAAAAGAGAGTGTCGCGCTCTTCCACCACCGCCGTCAGCCCGGCCGAAGCGGCGCAGTCGCGCAGAGCCGGACCCACAAAGCGACGTGCGCCCGTGCTATTGGATAGCGATCGACAGGATCTCCAGGCTTTTGGCGCCGCGTGGCGTCGCAACCTCGACAGAATCCCCGACCCGCTTGCCGATCAGGGCGCGGGCGATCGGCGAAGCGGTCGAAATCATCCCCTTCGAAAGGTCGGCTTCGTAGGGGCCGACGATGGTGTACTTGGTCTCCTCGTCGGTATCCTCGTCGGCGACTTCGACGGTCACCCCGAAGGTAACGGTGTCGCCGGAAAGCTTCTTGACGTCAATCACCTCGCAGCGGCTGACCACGTCCTCGAGTTCGCCGACCCGCCCCTCGATGAACGATTGGCGTTCACGCGCGGCGTGGTACTCGGCGTTCTCGGATAGATCCCCGTGCTCGCGCGCCTCGGCGATCGCCTTGATGACCGCCGGTCGCTCGATCGTCTTCAACTGCCTCAGTTCGTCCTGAAGACGCTGAAACCCGCTCGCTGTGATAGGAACCTTGTCCATCGGCCTACGCTGTCCGTTCACCCGCTGTTCCACGCCGTCCATTCCAGGCGCCGCGGTCCGCCGGCTCAGTCGGTACGCCCAACAAGCCTCCTG
>CAYNFA010000155.1:0-8040 GCA_964396345.1 uncultured Thalassobaculum sp. | reverse complement strand
AAGTCGCAGCCCTCGACACCTTCGGCCAGATTCTCGGTCCGGGTGATGCGCGCGCCGCTGGTTTCCGCGAGCTTGCGGCAGTGATCCACCAGCGATGAATCCGGCCACAGACTTTGCGGGCCGCAGAGCCGGATATCCATGCCGATCAGCGCTGCCCCCACCATCAGCGACGACCCCATGTTGCCCCCGGTGTCGCCGACAAAGCAAAAGGCGATGTCTGACAGATGCTTGTGGGTGAACTCGCGCATCGTCATCAGGTCGGCCAGCACTTGCGTCGGGTGGAATTCGGCGGTCAGCCCGTTGTAGACGGGAACTCCCGCAAACTCGGCCAGCGTCTCGGCCTCGGACTGACCGAACCCGCGATACTCGATGGCATCGTAGAATCGGCCCAACACGCGCGCCGTGTCTTTCATGGTTTCCTTGGTGCCGATGTGGCTGCCCGATGGCCCGAGATAGGTGATGTGCGCGCCCTGGTCGAAGGCCGCCACCTCAAAGGCGCTGCGGGTGCGAGTGCTGTCCTTCTCAAAAATCAGGGCTATGTTCTTGCCGTTCAACGACTGCCTTTCGGTACCCGTGGCCTTCGCCTCTTTCAGGCTGGCCGCAAGGCGGAGCAGAAAGCGTAATTCGACGGGCGAAAAATCCAGCAGTTTCAGGAAACTGCGGCCATGCAGGTTCTGTGGCATCGAGCGGTCCTTTCGAGGAAATCGAGCGCGTCACAGCGCGTCGCGGATCAGCGGGCAGGTCATGCAGTGCGACCCGCCGCGGCCGCGCCCCAGTTCGGCGCCGGAAATGGTAATCACCTCGACTCCCGCCTTGCGCAGGAGCGTGTTGGAATGAGTGTTGCGGGCGTAGCCAACCACGACACCCGGGCTGACGCACAGGAGGTTGTTGGCGTCATCCCACTGTTCGCGCTGCGCCTCATAGGCGTTGCCGCCGGTTGATACGGTGCGCAGTGCCTTCACGCCCAAGGCACCTGCGACCACTTCAAGGAACGGTGCCTTTTCGGTCGTCACCTGCACGCCAGCCTTGTCATCGGGGCGCAGGGAATAGGTCTTGATCGCGTCCGTCACCTCGGTAAACACCGTCACCAGATCGCGGTCGCAGAAGGTGAAGACCGTATCCAGGTGCATTGAGGACCGCGCGCGCGGAAACTGGCAGGCAATCACCCGCTCCGCCCCGCCACCCGCAAACAATGCCCGCGCGACTTGCCCCACCGCCTGCGGGGTGGTGCGTTCGCCCATTCCGATCAGCACCACCCCGTTGCCGATGGGAGCCACATCGCCGCCCTCCAGCGTGGCAAGACCGTGATCCACCATCGGGTCGCCAAACCAGACCGGGAAGTCGGCCTCCGCAAAGTCGGGGTGAAAACGGTAGATCGCGGCAAGGTTCAGGGTCTCCAGCCGCCGGGCGGGCCAGAACATCGGGTTCAGCGTGACGCCGCCGTAGATCCAGCAGGAACTGTCTCGGGTGAAGATCTGGTTCGGCATCGGGGGAAGCAGGAAATCATCGTCCCGCAGCATCGGCACCACCACGCCGCCCTCGGAGATCGGCAATTCCGCCCGGCTCATGCCGCCGATCAGAATGTTCGACAGCGGTTCGGCAGGCATCTCCATCAAGCAGGCCAGCAGCTCGGCGGACAGGCCCACGCCAACCGAATTGTCATTGATCCGCGCCTCGAGCAGCCAGCGGCGGGCGACCGGGTTGGTCAGCACCTCCTCCAGCATCTCGCGCAGCATCACCACCTCCACCCCGCGTTCACGCAGCGCATCGACAAAGGCCATGTGGTCGATGCGGGCCTGCTTGACCCAGAGCACATCGTCGAACAGCAGGCTTGCGGCGTTGGCGGGTGTCAACCGGGCCATTTCCGAACCGGGCCGGTGAAGCATGACGCGGCGCAGGACGCCCGCCTCGGAATGAACGCCATAGGTCAGGGTCATTCGGATGCTCCAAGGGTTACGGCCAGCGCGAGAGCGGCCATGACGATCAGGGTGAGAACCACGAGGAGTGGCCAGACGAAGCGCAGCCAGCGTTCGTAAGGCACCCGTCCAATCGCCAGGCCGCCCATAACGACGGCAGAGGTGGGTGTGATCAGGTTGACCATGCCGCTGGCGGTGGCGAAGGCCGTCACCACCAATTCGCGCTTCACCCCTGCGAAGTCGGCCACGGGGGCGAGGATCGGCATCGACAGCACGGCAAGGCCGGAGGTGGAGGGCACGAAAAACGACAGCCCGACCTCGATCCAGTAGATCACCAGAATGAACGCGGTCTGCGACAGGCCGGCCACGCTGGTTTCCGCCGCGTGAAGGATGGTGTCGGTGATCAGACCTGCGTCCATCACCACCACAATTCCGCGCGCCAGGCCGATGATCAGCGCGACACCCAGGAGATCGCGCGCTCCGTTCACGAAACTGTCGACCAGCTTGGCCTCGCCCAGTCGGGCAACGAGGCCGATCACGACGGCGCCGGCCAGGAACAGCCCGCTCATTTCCGCCATCCACCAGCCACCGATCGACACGCCCCAGATCATCACGCCGAAGGTCAGCGCGAACAGGATCAGGACGACCTTGTGCAAGCCGGTGAACACGGCGGTCTCGGTTGGCGCCGCGGCCAGAAAATGCGCTTCGTTCGCGGCTTTCTTGTCATAGACCAGCGATTGGGTGGGATCCGCCCTGACCCGGGCGGCGTAGCGCATCACAAAAGCCACCGTGACCGCCCAGCACAGCGACAGAATGATCAACCGCAGCACCAGACCATCGGCGAAGGTCACGCCCGCCGCATCCGACGCGATCACCGTCGAAAAAGCGTTGATCGTGGAACCCAGAACGCCGACCCCGGCCCCCAGCAGGATCACGGCCACGGCGGTCAGCGCGTCGTATTTGGCGGCGATCATCACCGGGATCAGCAGGACATAGAAAGCCAGCGTCTCCTCGGCCATGCCATAGGTGGTGCCCCCGAGCGCGAAGAGCGCCATCAGGAACGGGATCATCCAGTTCTCGCGCCCCTTCAGCCGCACCATGGCCCGCGCGATGCCCGCGTCTACGGCACCCGTTGCCGTCACCACCCCGATGAATCCGCCGATGATCAACACGAACAGCGACACGTCGATCGCGTTGGCGGTGTACCCCACCGGGTCATAGAACCCCGCGATGGGGGCGAGGATGACGTCGAAAAACCCCTGCGGGTTTGCGTCGGTGGGCGCGTAGCTGCCGGCGACCGGGACGTCCTTCCCCAAAGCTTCGGACGGGACGCGGGCGTAGTTGCCTGCCGGAATGATCCAGGTCAGCGCGGCCACAAGGACGATGAGCACGAACAGGATGGTGAAGGCGGACGGGAAGCGGAACCCCGGTTTCTCGGTGGATGGCATGAGGCTGCTCCCGGAGGTGACGCTCGGCGGTCAGGCTAGCCGGGATGCACGCGGACGGGCTGACGCAGGTTAGTCCCGGATAAAGAGTGCCTTACCGCCCGACCATCGCCCCTGCGGCTATCTCGATGATCTCGGCCGTGATCGCCTCTTGTCGCAAGCGGCGCGCCAGCGCCTCCAACACGCCCAACTCTTCCTCGATCTGGCGTGACGCGGCGGACATGGATGCCATCCGCGCCTCGTTTTCAGCCACGAAGGCAAGCAGGGCGGCACGGGTCATCAGAGCGTGCAACTGGTCGAGGCCGAGCGCAGCGCCGAGGTCGGCGGCAGGCAGATTGCGAAGCGGCGAGGCTGGCGCGGGGCCGTCGTCGGCGTGCGCCATCGGAAACAGGGCGTGCCGTTCTACTTTCGGTTGCCCGTGCTTCCAGATCGCGTGAACCACCGAGACCGGACACAGACCGCCGCGCGCGAACACTGCCTCCAGCACCCGATCCGCAAACTTCGGCAGACTGGCGGACCGGGATGGCATGGCGGCGGACCAGACCGGAGCGAGGCCACGACCGGCGGCGATCGCTGCCCCGCGGCTGCCGATCAGGAACAGATCGGCGCCTGTCACATCCGCGCCCGCTCCATCCAGCACCCGTTCCGAAAATCCGCCGACGAACCCCTGCTCCGCGCAGAACACCACCATCGCGGGGCGGGCTGTCGTCATTGCGCGGTCGTCCGGCAATTCCGCCGTTGCCAGAACCAAAGCCTCGCCCAGCATCGCCGCGTAGTCCTCAACCGCGGCGATCTGGGCGCGCGCGGTGCGGGCGCGGGCGCCGGCGATGCCCGTCATCGCACGCACGACGCTGCCCAGTTGCCGGATGCCGTCGATGCGGCTGCCCAGATCGGCTTCAGACATCAGAGGCGGCGCGTGATTCGGCGTGCTTGCGCAATACGGTCAGCAGAGATGCGCGATCCGAATTGCTCAGCTTGCCGGTTATCTGAACCGCTTGCAGCGCCTCGGCGGCCCCCTGTTCCAGTGCCTCGGTCAGGTGGTCCTGAAACGCACCCAGCTGATCAGGCAAGAGTGCATCCAGCAGCCCCTCCTGCACCGCCAGCACCAGCGCCACCTCGTCGCCCAGCCGCATCGGCCTGTGTTGCGGCTGGCGCAGCACCGCGCGCAGACGCTGCCCGCGCGTCAGTTGCGCCTGCACGCGCGGCTCGATCGTGCCGCCGAAGCGGGTGAAAACCTCCATCTCCAAAAACTGCGCATAGTCCAGCCGCAAGGATTCCGCCGCGTCCCGCAGGGCTGGCGCCTGGGTCTTTCCGCCAACCCGGCTGACCGACACGCCGACGTCGACGGCGGGCTTCTGCCCCTCCTGGAACAGCCGCGCGTCCAGGACGATCTGTCCGTCGGTTATGGAGATCAGGTTGGTGGGGATATAGGCTGACAGGTTCCCGGCCTCGGTCTGGGCAATCGGCAGGGCGGTCAGTGATCCGCCACCGCGTGCCCCAGACAGCTTGGCCGCGCGTTCCAGCAGGCGGGCATGGACGTAGAACACATCGCCCGGGTAGGCCTCTCGCCCCGGTGACTGGCGCGTCAGCAGGGCAATCTCGCGGTGGGTGGCGGCGTGTTTGCTCAGATCGTCGATCACGATCAGGGCGTGCTCACCCTTGTCGCGGAAATGCTCGGCCATGGTCATGCCGGCGAAGGGTGCGATCCATTGCAGGCCAGGCGGTGTAGCGGAGCCCGCGACCACCACGATGCAGCGGTCAAAAGCGGCGTGGGTTTGAAGCGCATCGACCGCGCGGCGCACGGCTGATGTTTTCTGCCCGACAGCGACATAGATGCAGATCATATCGCTGTTCTTCTGCGCGATGATCGTGTCCACCGCCAGCGTCGTCTTGCCGGTCGCCGGGTCGCCCACGATCAGTTCGCGCTGGCCACGACCCAGCGCGAACAGGGTGTCGACCACCAGAATCCCGGTCTGCACCGGGTCCGTCACCAGATCGCGGTCGATGATGGCGGGTGCCGGGCGTTCGATCGGCAGCTTCGCCTCGGCGTCGACCGGCCCCTTGCCATCCAAAGGCCGACCCAGGGGATCGACGATCCGGCCCAACAGGCCCGGCCCCACCGGCACACGCACGACATCGCCGGTGCCTTGAACCGCGTCGCCCGCTTGCAGCGCCTGGGCGGCGTCCAGCAGGACACAGCCGATCCGGTCAGGCTCCAGCACCTGCGCAAAGCCGAAGGGACCGGCGTCAAAGCGCATCAACTCGTCCAGCCGCACATCGGCCAAGCCGGAGATCATCGCCACCCCGTCGGCGATCTCCTCGACCAGGCCCCGGTATTCGGCGACCGGGCCAAGGGTGGTTGCCAGCACCCGGGCGGTTGCGTCTTTCACCCAGGGCGCATCATGGGGCATCGGGCAAGGCGTCCTTGTCGCCAAGCGCCCCGGCGATCAGGGCCAGATCGGAGCGCCACGAATTGCGCATCGCGAAATGCTTGTTGTGCAGTTCAAGGCCCGCAATCAGCGCGGGGTCCGTGCGGAAGATCAGTGGGACGGGGGTGCCAAGGGCCGATGCGATGGCGCCAGCGATACGATCCTGCGCGGCGGCATCCGCTTCGGTTGCGCTGACCACTTCCAAGTCTGAGATTGCCAGTGCCTTGCGGTCGGCGTCGGACAGGCCCGTTATCCCCTGCCGCAGCCGGCCCAGAAAGGCCGCTTCGGCGGCGGTACTGTCCAGCCGCGCGACAAGCTTGCCCGCGATGGTCAGCGCCAGTCCCTGCGCATCCGCAATCGCCGTTTCCTTGAGCGCCTCGGCGGCGCGGACGCGGGCGGCCTTGGCGGTGTCATGCAGGGTTTTCGCCTCGGCTTTCGCCGCCTCCAAAACCGCATCGCTGGCAGATTCGGCATCCTTGCGGGCGGCGGCAAGCACGGCATCGCGCTCCGCTGCCAACCCTTTGCGGGTGGCTTCGATCTCCCTCATCGCCACCTTGGCCTCCGCACGCTTTGCCTCTGCCTCCTCCAGCAGTGTCGCGGCTTTGGCCTGCCGGTCGGCGATCATCCCGGCGACCGGTGTCCAGAAGAACCGATGCAGCAACCAGACCAGAACGAGGACGTTGACCGCCTGAAAGCCAAGGGTCCAGAGATCGAAACTCATGGCATCATCGGGTTGGCGAACAAGAGCAGCAGGGCAATGACAAGGCAGTAGATCGCCGTCGTCTCGATCATCGCGAGGCCCACGAACAGGGTGCGCGAGATGGTGTTGGCGGATTCGGGCTGTCGGGCTATGGCGTCCATCGCGGCGGCCACGGCGCGACCTTCGGCCAAGGCCGGGCCGATCGCGCCGAACGACACCGCGAACGCGGCGCAGAAGATACTGACGATGTTCACATAATCCATTCAGGCCTCCTTGAGTTGGGGTTCGCCCTTCTCGACGGCACTGGTGATGAACACCATCGACAGCACGGCAAAGATGTAGGCCTGCACCGCCCCCGTCAGCAGATCGAGGGCCATCAGCGGGATCGGCACCAGAAGGGCGGCCAGAGAGCCGACGATGGCGATCACGAAGACCCCGCTCATCACATTGCCGAACAGGCGCACGAACATCGAAAAGCTGCGGGTGACGCTTTCAAGCATGTTCAGCGGGATCATCGCCGGATTGGGCAGCGCGAAGCCGCGCAGAAAGCCACGCACACCACCGCCCCGCACGCCGAAATAGATGATCGACAGGAACACCAGCGCGGCCAGCGCCGCGGGCGTTTCCATCGCGCCGGTTGGCGGCGTCACGCCAGGGATCAGCGAGGACCAGTTGGCGGTCAGGATAAACACGAACAGCGTGCCGATGAAGGCGCGGTAGGGTGCGGGGGCGGCCCCAGTCACATCGCGGATCTGCCTGTCCATGGTGTCCACCAGCAGTTCCGCCGCCGCCTGCGCCTTTGAGGGCACCACTGTCAGGCGGCGGGTCAGAAGAGCGGCGCCCAGCACCAGTACCGCCATGATCGCCCACGTCACCACCACGGCGGGCATGATCGGCACCGGGCCCACCATGAACAACGGCAGCGATTGCAGCGGGCTGTCCATCAGATGGTCCGGCGCGCGGCGCGCATCACGACGACTCGCCCGATCAGCAAGCCCAGAGTCGCCGACAACAGAGGCCCCGCGCCTTGCATTGCGGCGACGATCAGCACACCGCCAAGGCCCGCCATGCGCAACACCACCAGAGCCAGACCGAGCAACGGCCCGCCCCGCCGACCCGAAAGCATGACATCGGCACTGTGCCGCACCATGCGGAAATACGTGACGCCAATCATCCACCCGCAAGCCAGCCACAGGGTCAGGATCAAAAGATTGGTCACGCGCTGACCATCCAGCGCCAGGCGAACCAGCCACCAAGGCCGAGCCCCACCAGCAGCAGCGGCGCCGTAAAGAACAGGCCGGTTTCAAACCGTCCGTCCAACCAGCGCCCCAGGAAGACACCGCCCAGCATCGGAGTCACGATGATCCAGCCCAGCACACCGATCTGCGCCAACCGCCGCGCCACCGACGCCTCGCCCTCACGGAGCCACGCCGATCGCCGTGCGTGATGCTGGCGGACTTCGCGAATCAACGGGTCTTTGTCCTCGGGCTCGCTCACACCCCTGCTCCCCTTGGTTTCGGCTGCAACCGGGCCAGCATCCGCCGCATGGC
>CAYNFA010000154.1:0-8075 GCA_964396345.1 uncultured Thalassobaculum sp. | reverse complement strand
GGTGTTCGCCGCCGGTGACATCGTGCGCGGCGCCTCGCTGGTGGTGTGGGCGGTGCGCGATGGCCGCGACGTCGCCGACCGCATCCACGACCATCTCGCCGCCAAGGCAGCGGGCCGCGCCCGCGACGCCGCCTGAGAGGGAGCCAAGCCATGACCGAGATCCGCGAATCCGGCGAGCAGTTCGTCCGCGCCTGGCGCGATAACGCGGCCACCCTGCAGGCGGCGCACGCCTACGACCCGGCGCACGAGCACGAATCCTGCGGTGTCGGCTTCGTCGCCTCGATCGACGGGTCGCCGCGGCGCGACGTGGTGACCTCGGCGATCGCCGCCTTGCAGGCGGTCTGGCACCGCGGCGCCGTCGACGCCGACGGCAAGACCGGCGACGGCGCCGGCATCCACCTGCAGGTGCCGCTGGATTTCTTCCGCGAGCATATCGAGCACACCGGCCACACCCTTAACGAAGGCCGGATGGCGGTCGGCATGGTGTTCCTGCCGCGCACCGACCTCGGCGCCCAGGAGCGCTGCCGGATCATCGTCGAATCCGAGATCCTGAAATTCGGCTGCTTCGTCTACGGCTGGCGTCAGGTCCCGGTCGACATCGAGGTGATCGGCGAGAAGGCCAACGCGACCCGCCCGGAGATCGAGCAGATCATGTTCTCGAGCCCGGTCGGCCGGTCGGAGAGCGATTTCGAGCGCGACCTCTACATCATCCGCCGGCGCATCGAGAAGGCCGCACTCGCCGAGCACATCACGGATTTCTACATCTGCTCGCTGTCGTGCCGCTCGATCATCTACAAGGGCATGTTCCTGGCCGAGCAGGTGGCGTCGTTCTACCCCGACCTGACCGACGAGCGCTTCGTCTCCAACTTCGCGATCTACCACCAGCGCTACTCCACCAACACCTTCCCGACCTGGCGGCTGGCCCAGCCGTTCCGCGTGCTCGCCCACAACGGCGAGATCAACACCGTGCGCGGCAACGTGAACTGGATGGCCAGCCACGAGACCCGCATGGCGCACGCCAATTTCGGCGACCGCGTCGAGGATCTGAAGCCGGTGGTGCAGTCGGGCTCGTCGGATTCCGCGTCGCTCGACGCGGTGTTCGAGCTGATGGTGCGGGCCGGGCGCGAGCTGCCCATGGTCAAGACCATGTGCATCCCCGAGGCCTGGACCGACGACGGCCTGATGCCGCAGTCGTGGCGCGACCTGTATGCCTACGCCAACGCGGTGATGGAGCCGTGGGACGGCCCGGCGGCGATCGCCGCCTATGGCGGGCGCTGGATCCTGGGCGGCATGGACCGCAACGGCCTGCGCCCGATGCGCTACGTCGTGACCCAGGACGGCCTGCTGATCGCCGGCTCCGAGACCGGGATGGTGCGGGTCGACGAGGCCACCGTGATCGAGAAGGGCCGGCTCGACCCCGGCGACATGATCGCCGTCGACCTGGTGGACGGCGGTCTGTACCGCGACAGCGAGCTGAAGGACCTGCTGTCGTCGCGCAAGCCCTACGGCGAGTGGATCAAGGAAAGCACCAAGATCGACGCGCTGATCAAGGCTGAGCACGAGGAGAAGCCGGCGTTCTCGCGCGAGGAGCTGCGCCGCCGCCAGGTGGTCGCCGGCTGGACGCTGGAGGACATGGAGCTGATCCTCCAGCCGATGGCCGAGACCGGCAAGGAGGCGGTCGGCTCGATGGGTGACGACACCCCGATCGCCGTGCTGTCCGACAAGTACCGCGGCCTGCACCACTTCTTCCGGCAGAACTTCAGCCAGGTCACCAACCCGCCGATCGACAGCCTGCGCGAGCGCCGGGTGATGACCCTGCGCACCCGGCTCGGCAACCTCGGCAACATCCTCGACGAGGATTCCGAGCAGTGCGACCACCTGCTGCTCGAGAGCCCGGTGCTGACCAACGCCGAGTTCCACGCCATGCGCGACTACATGGCGGACACCGCGGCCGAGATCGACTGCACGTTCCCGGCCGATGGCGGCCCGAGCGCGCTCGAGGAGGCGATCGAGCGGGTCCAGCGCGAGGCCGAGGACGCGGTGCGCGGCGGCTGCACCCACGTCATCCTGTCAGACATGGGGACCTGCGCCGAGCGCGCCGGCCTGCCGATGATCCTGGCCACCGGCGCGGTGCACAGCCATCTGGTGCGCCAGCAGCTGCGCACCTTCACCTCGGTCAACGTGCGTTGTGGCGAGTGCCTGGACGTGCACTACCTGGCGGTGCTGATCGGGGTCGGCGCCACCACCATCAACCCCTACCTCGCCCAGGAGGCGATCGCCGACCGCCAGGCGCGGGGCCTGTTCGGCGACGCCACGCTCGAGGCGGCGCTCGGCCACTACAAGAAGGCGATCCAGGACGGCCTCCTGAAGATCATGTCGAAGATGGGCATCTCGGTGCTCTCCTCGTACCGCGGCGGCTACAACTTCGAGGCGGTCGGCCTCAGCCGGGCGCTGGTGGCGCGGTTCTTCCCGGGCATGAGCTCGCGGATCTCCGGCCTCGGCCTGTCGGGGATCCAGCAGAAGGTCCTGCGGATGCACGCCCGGGCCTACGACGAGGCGGCGGTTCCGCTGCCGGTCGGCGGTCTCTACCGCTACCGCCGCAACGGCGAGCGGCACGCCTTCGACGGCGCCATGATCCACGCCCTGCAGCGCGCCGTGGAGGGCGACAGCTACCACCTCTACAAGCGCTACGCCGAGGCGGTGTACGCCCAGCCGCCGGTCAACCTGCGCGACCTGATGCGCTTCAAGTCCAAGAACGGCGCGGTGCCGCTGGACGAGGTCGAGTCGATCACCGACATCCGGCGCCGGCTGGTGGCGCCGGGGATCTCGCTCGGCGCGCTCAGCCCGGAGGCCCACGAGACCCTGTCGATCGCCATGAACCGGATCGGCGCCAAGTCGGATTCCGGCGAGGGCGGCGAGGATCCCTCGCGGTTCCGGCCGCGCCCGAACGGCGACAACGCCAGTTCGGCGATCAAGCAGGTCGCGTCCGGCCGGTTTGGCGTGACCGCCGAGTACCTGAACAACTGCCGCGAAATCGAGATCAAGATCGCCCAGGGTGCGAAGCCCGGTGAGGGCGGCCAGTTGCCCGGCATCAAGGTCAACGGACTGATCGCCCGGCTGCGCCACTCCACCCCCGGCGTGACCCTGATCTCGCCGCCGCCGCACCACGACATCTACTCGATCGAGGACCTCGCCCAGCTGATCTACGACCTCAAGCAGATCAACCCGGAAGCCCGGGTCTGCGTGAAGCTGGTGGCGTCGACCGGCATCGGCACGATCGCCGCCGGCGTCGCCAAGGCCAAGGCCGACACCATCCTGATCTCCGGCCACGGCGGCGGCACCGGCGCCAGCCCGCAGACCTCGATCAAGTACGCCGGCATCCCCTGGGAGATGGGGCTGTCCGAGGTCCATCAGGTGCTGACCCTGAACCGGCTGCGGCACAGCGTGACGCTGCGCACCGACGGCGGCATCAAGACCGGCCGCGACGTGGTGATCGCCGCCATGCTGGGCGCCGAGGAGTTCGGCCTCGGCACCGCCTCGCTGGTGGCGATGGGCTGCATCATGGTCCGGCAATGCCACTCCAACACCTGCCCGGTCGGGGTCTGCACCCAGGACGAGGCGCTGCGCGCCAAGTTCGAGGGCACGCCGGAGCGGGTGGTGAACCTGTTCTCGTTCGTCGCCGAGGAGGTCCGCGAGATCCTGGCCGAACTCGGCGCCCGGTCGCTGGAGGAGATCGTCGGCCGCACCGACCTGCTGGCCCAGGTCAGCCGCGGCGACCCGTCGCTCGACGACCTCGACCTCAACCCGATCCTGGTGCGCGCCGATTCCGGCGGCTACCCGGTGTTCAACACGGTCGCGGGCCGCAACGAGGTGCCCGAGACCCTGGACGCCCAGATCATCAAGGACGCCAAGCCGGTGTTCGAGCTCGGCGAGAAGATGCAGTTCACCTACAACATCTCGAACACCCAGCGCGCCATCGGCACCAAGCTCAGCTCCAAGCTGGTCCGCAAGTACGGCATGAGCGGCCTGCAGCCGGGCCACATCACCGTCCGTCTGCGCGGCTCGGCCGGCCAGAGCCTCGGCGCCTTCGCCGTCCAGGGCCTGAAGATCGAGGTGTTCGGCGACGCCAACGACTACGTCGGCAAGGGGCTGTCGGGCGGCACCATCACCGTCAGGCCGATGACGGCGGCCTCGTTCGCCTCGAACGAGAACACCATCATCGGAAACACCGTCCTGTACGGCGCCACGGCCGGCAAGCTGTTCGCCGCCGGCCAGGCCGGCGAGCGGTTCGCCGTGCGCAACTGCGGCGCCGAGGCGGTGGTCGAGGGCTGCGGGTCGAACGCCTGCGAGTACATGACCGGCGGCACGGTCGTGATCCTGGGCGCGGTCGGCGACAATTTCGGGGCCGGCATGACCGGCGGCATGGCCTTCGTCTACGACGCCGACGGCACCTTCGCCCACCGGGTCAACCCGGAAGCGGTCATCCACCAGCGGGTCGAGACCGAGTACTGGGAGGACGTGCTGCGCCGGCTGGTCACCGAGCACGCCCGCGAGACCCAGTCGCGCTACGCCGAGCGCATGCTGATGGACTGGCAGCGCGAGATGCCGAAGTTCTGGCAGATCGTGCCGAAGGAAATGCTCGCCCGCCTCGCCCAGCCGCTCACCCTCGGCGCCCGCGAGCAGCGCGCCTGAGGACGCGGGCCTGACGAGCGAACAGGGGGCCGTCGCCGCAGGGGGCCGTCGCCGCAGGGGGCCGTCGCCGCAGGTGACGCCCCCCGCCGCCGCCGCTACTCTCGCTCCGGATCAACCCCGGAGCCCGTCATGCCCGATCTTCCCGTCGCCCCGGTGCTGGAGCGCGTCGACGCCAATCTCGATGCCTCGGTCGACCGGCTGTTCGACCTGCTGCGCATCCCGAGCGTGTCGACCGACCCGGCCTTCAAGGACCACGTCGCCCGCGCCGCCGGGTGGATGGCCGACGAGCTTACCGGCCTCGGCTTCCAGGCCTCGGTGCGGCCGACCGCTGGCCACCCCATGGTGGTGGCGCATCACCCGGGGCCGGGCGGCGACGCCCCGCACGTGCTGTACTACGGGCATTACGACGTGCAGCCGGCCGATCCGCTGGAGCTCTGGGATACCGGGCCGTTCGAGCCGGTGCTGGTCGACGCCGAGCGCGGCAAGCGGATCGTGGCGCGCGGCGCGGTCGACGACAAGGGCCAGGTGATGACCTGGGTCGAGGCGTTCCGGGCCTGGCGCGACATTCACGGCACCCTGCCGTGCCGGGTCACCGTCCTGCTGGAAGGCGAGGAGGAGACCGGCAGCCCGTCGCTCGACCCGTTCATCGCCGCCAACGCTGGCGAGCTGAAGGCCGATGTCTGCGTGGTCTGCGACACCGACATGTGGGATGTCGACCAGCCGGCGATCACCTACAGCCTGCGCGGCATGGTCTACCTCGAGGCCACCATCCGCGGCCCGAGCCGGGACCTGCATTCGGGGATGTACGGCGGCGTCGTGGTCAACCCGCTCAACCTGCTGGCCCGCATCATCGGTGACCTTCACGACGACCGGGGCCGGGTGCAGATCCCGCATTTCTACGACGACGTCATCCCGGTCGGCGCCAACGAGAAGGTGCAGTGGGAGGCGCTCGGCTTCGACGAGGCCGAGTACCTCGGCGGCGTCGGCCTGACGGTCGGCGGCGGCGAGCGCGACTTCGGCGCGCTGGAGCGGCAATGGGCGCGGCCGACCTGCGACGTCAACGGCATCCTCGGCGGCTATGTCGATCCCGGCGCCAAGACGGTGATCGCGCGGGAGGCGATGGCCAAGATCTCGTGCCGGCTGGTGCCGGACCAGGACCCGGCGGCGGTCGCCGCCAATCTGAAGCGCTTCATCACCGACCGGCTGCCCGAGGGCTACACCGCCTCGTTCGTCGATCTCGGCCAAGCGCCGGCGATCCGGGTGCCGACCGACTCGGCCTATCTCGCGGCCGCCCGCCAGGGCCTCGCCGACGTGTTCGGCAAGGAGGCCCACCTGATCGGCACCGGCGGCTCGATCCCGGCGGTCGGCTCGATCCGCAAGTATCTCGGCATCGACTCGATCCTGCTCGGCTTCGGGCTCGACGACGACCGGGTGCACTCGCCGAACGAGAAGTTCGAGCTGGTGTGCTTCCACAACGGCATCCGCTCCAACGCCGCCGTCCTGGCGCGCATGGCCGGCATCGCCAAGGTGAAGGGAGAGGGCCATGACAGGGGATAGCGCCATGACACTGATGGGCAAGGTGGCGGTCATCACCGGCGGGACCAGCGGCATCGGCCTCGCCACCGCCGAGGCGTTGTCGGCGCAGGGCGTGCGGCTGGTGCTGCACGGCCGGCGCCGGGAGATCCTGGAAGCCCACGCCGCCCGGCTGCCGGGCTGCGCGGTGCTGGCCGGCGACGTCGGCGACCCGGAGACGCCGGGACGGTTGATCGCGCTGGCGATGGAGCGCTTCGGGCGGATGGACATCGCCTTCGCCAACGCCGGCCTGATCCATTCGGGCCCGGTCGACGCGATCGACCTCGACGCGCTGTCGGAGATGATCCGGGTGAACGTCGACGCCGCGTTCCGCTTCGCCTACACCACCGTCCGGCACTTCAAGGCCGAGGGCGGCGGCCACCTGCTGATGACCGGCTCGGTGTTCGGCACCAAGGTACGGCCGAACGCCGGCGGCTACGCCGCCACCAAATACGCCGTCGAGGCGCTGTGCGAGGCGCTGCGCATCGAGCTGGCCGGCAGCGGCGTCAAGGTCTCGGTGGTCGAGCCGGGCCTGGTGCGCACCGACCTGCACCGCGACCACGCCGTCCGCCCCGAGGTGGTGCAGAACATCCCGCAGCCGCTGCTGCCCGAGGATGTCGCCCGCGCCGTGGTGTTCGCGCTCGAACAGCCGGCGCACGTGCTGGTGCCGCGGATCATGGTGCTGCCGGCGGTGCAGCCGGTTTAGCGGATAGATCAAGGGAAACAGTAGCGTGATCTGCTAGTCTCGCCCGATGCCGCGCTTCTGGTGGGTCAATCACAAGCAGACCTTCCGTCAGGAAATTGACGGCACCTACCTGTGGTCACCGAAGCGCAACGCGAACGGCGCCCGGAACATCTTCTATGAGAACATGCGCGCAGCCGCGCCGGGTGACTTGGTGCTGTCCTTCGCGGACGGACTGATCCGTCACGTTGGCCGGATCGCTGACTTCGCCTTCACCGCCCCGAAGCCGGAGGAATTTGGCACCACCGGCGGCTATTGGAGCGCTGTTGGTTGGCTGCTTCCGGTATACTGGGTTTCCCTCGCCCGGCCGGTTCGGCCCCGTGACTTGATCGCCACCCTCGGTCAACTGCTGCCGGACAAGTATTCCCCGATCAGCCCGGCCACCGGGTACGGCCGCCAGGGCGCGTATCTGGCGGAGATTCCTCAATCGGTCTTCGACGTCATCGTCGGTGCGGGCGCCGCCGTCGGATCGGCCGCCTACAACGCCGACGCCCTGCGGCGCGGCGGGGCCAACAGCCTGTCCTACCCTGTGGTCATGGAGGAGATGGACGACGCGGTTGAGAGGCGGGTGGCTGCCGACCTCGCGCTCGATGACACGGTGCGCAAGTCGGTGATCCAGGCCCGCCGTGGCCAGGGGCGGTTTCGCGACAACGTGCGGGCGGTCGAGCACGCCTGCCGGCTGACCGGGATCACCAACCCGGCCCTGCTGATCGCCAGCCACATCAAGCCCTGGCGGGTGTGCGAGACGGCGGCCGAGCGGCTCGACGGCACGAACGGACTGATGCTCACCCCCGATGCCGACCTGCTGTTCGATCGCGGGTTCGTTACCTTCCACGACGACGGACGACCCGAGGTGTCGAACCGGTTCGACTGGCGCGACCTGCAACGACTCGGGCTCGGCGCCGTGGCGCCGGAGTCGTGGGGTCTGTCGGAGGCGCAGGCGCCGTATGTGGCGACCGGCTTTCGGCCGGAGCAGCGCGCCTACATGGACTATCACCGCCGGGAGGTGTTCGTGTCGTGAGGTGATGGCGTGCGTTCTCGGCGTAGCGGCTCGAGGGCCGAACTGGCG
>CAYNFA010000153.1:0-8077 GCA_964396345.1 uncultured Thalassobaculum sp. | reverse complement strand
TTCGACTTCCCGGGCTTCGTGCCGGCCTATATCCGGCCGCTGTTCTGCCGCGGCGTCGGACCGTTCCGCTGGGCGGCGCTGTCCGGCGATCCCCAGGACATCTACCGCACCGACGCCAAGGTGAAGGAGCTGATCCCCGACGACCCGCATTTGCACAACTGGCTCGACATGGCGCGTGAGCGCATCAGCTTCCAGGGCCTGCCGAGCCGGATCTGCTGGGTCGGCCTCGGCCAGCGCGACCGCCTTGGCCTCGCCTTCAACGAGATGGTGGCCAAGGGCGAGATCGGACCGGTGGTGATCGGCCGCGACCATCTCGATTCCGGCTCGGTCGCTAGCCCGAACCGCGAGACCGAAGCGATGAAGGACGGCTCCGACGCGGTCGCCGACTGGCCGCTGCTGAACGCGCTGCTCAACTGCGCCTCGGGCGCCACCTGGGTGTCGATCCATCACGGCGGCGGCGTCGGCATCGGCTACTCCCAGCACGCCGGCATGGTGATCGTGTGCGACGGCACCGAGGCGGCGTCGCGCCGGCTGGAGCGGGTGTTGTGGAACGACCCGGCGACCGGCGTCATGCGTCACGCCGACGCCGGCTACGAGGACGCGGTTGACTGTGCCCGCGAGCACGGGCTCAACCTGCCGTTCCTGGGAGGCGCGTGATGGCTGGGCTTCGGATCACCCCGGGCGCGCTCACCCTGGCCGAGCTGCGCCGGCTGTACCGCGAGCGCCCGGCGCTCGAACTCGACCCGGCGGCGCGCGAGGCGATCGCCGATTCGGCGGCGACGGTCGCGCGCGTCATCGCCTCCGGCCAGGTGGTGTACGGGATCAACACCGGCTTCGGAAAGCTGGCGCAGAAGACCATCCCGACCGAGCGACTGGAAGAGCTCCAGCGCGCGCTGGTGCGCTCGCACTGTGCCGGTGTCGGCGACCCGCTCGCCGACGACGTAGTGTTCCTGATCCTGGCGTTGAAGGCCAACGGCCTGGCGCGCGGGCATTCCGGCATCCGCGGCGAGGTGATCGACGCCCTGCTGAGGCTTGCCAACACCGGCGTGCTGCCGGTGATCCCGTCGCAGGGCTCGGTCGGGGCGTCGGGCGACCTGGCGCCGCTCGCCCACATGTCGGCGGTGCTGATCGGCGAGGGCGAGGCGCGGCGCGACGGCCGGCGGCTGATCGGCACGGCGGCGCTCGACGCCGCCGGCCTGGCGCCGGTCACGCTGGCGCCAAAGGAGGGGCTGGCGCTGCTGAACGGCACCCAGGTATCGACGGCGCTCGGGCTCGCCGGGTTGTTCGAGATCGAGCGGGTGTTCAACGCCGCGATGATCGCAGGGGCGATGACGGTCGACGCCGCCATGGGCTCCGACACCCCGTTTGACGCGCGCATCCACGCCCTGCGGGCGCATCCGGGGCAGGCCGAGACGGCGGCGGTCTACCGTCGGCTGCTGCACGGCTCGGCGATCCGGGTCTCGCATCTGGAGTGCGATCGGGTGCAGGACCCGTACTCGCTGCGCTGCCAGCCGCAGGTGATGGGGGCGGTGCTCGACCATCTGCGGTTCGCCGCCGGCCGGCTTGCGGCCGAGGCAAACGCCGTCTCCGACAACCCGCTGGTGTTCGCCGACACCGGCGAGATCATGTCGGGCGGCAATTTCCACGCCGAGCCGGTGGCGTTCGCCGCCGACCAGATCGCCATCGCCGCGTCGGAGATCGGCGCGCTGTCGGAGCGCCGCACGGCGATGCTGATGGACGCCAACAACTCCTCGCTGCCGCCGTTCCTGGTGGCCGAGCCCGGCATCAATTCCGGGTTCATGATCGCCCAGGTGACGGCCGCCGCCCTGCAGTCCGAGACCAAGCTGCTGGCAGCACCGGCCAGCATCGACAGCTTGCCGACCTCGGCCAACCAGGAGGATCACGTCTCGATGGCGACCCACGGCGCGCGCCGGCTGCTGGCGATGGCGGCCAATCTGCGCCGCATCGTGGCGGTCGAACTGCTGTGCGCCGCCCAGGGCGTCGACCTGCGCCGGCCGCTGGCGACCTCGCCGGCGCTCGCCGAAGCGGTCGCCGAGGTGCGCTCGGTGGCGGCGTTCTTCGAGAACGACCGCCAGGTGGCGCCGGACATCGAGGCGGTGGCGGCGCGCATCGGCGCCGGCGCGTTCGACCGGATCGCGGCGGTGTCGGTCGAAGGGGGCTGAGAAAGTCGCTCGGCCAAGCGGATCGCACGGTCGGCGCTTCTCACTCCCCGTTCGGCTCCGGCAGGTGAACCTCGATTGACGGGTCGGCTTGGTCGTCGTCGCTGACTCGGAAGAGGATAAAGTGCCTTCCTCTTCGCCGGCCGATGTGCAGGGTGAGCAGACCAGGACGGATGTCGTCGCGCACCCTCACACTTGGGTGCCGGGGCCCTCCATCAGCGTGCCGAACGCTCCAGCTAGAACCTCCTTGTAGGCTTTCGCCTGCGGTCGTCCAAACCGCTCGCCCGTCCATCGAATGATCCGCTCGACATCGGCCTCCGCGGCACCTGTCAGCCGCACCCGCCACGAGTGTCCGGGCCGACTCAATCGATCTCGGTGTCGCTACGGGTCGCCCTATCCATCACGGCCCGGAGATGAGCGCGCAGGGCGGAGGGCTCTTCGAACTCACGATACCGTCCGGCCTCGATATCGGCCTCGCCGGTGCGGGCGGCTTCGCGCAAGGCGACGAGGCGCGCCTCCTCCTCCGCGTTGCGGGCTTCGACAAGGCGCAGCCCTTCGCTGGCATTCTGGTATCGACCGGAAGCGACGAGGCGCTCCACGAGGGCCGCCTGATGCCGCGTGAGAACGACGTTTCGCGTGGGCATGTGCCAAACACCTGAGCTTCGATGGCGCAGTATGCCATTGACCGACGCCGATCGCACCACCGGTCAGCCCAGCCGCGGCGCCTGCTTCTCCAGCGCTCGGATCCGGTCGAGGCCGGGGACCATCTCGGCGAGCAGCCAGTCGGCGCGCTTGTTAGGGCTGCCGGCGGCGTTCGGGAAGTCGGCGTGCCACTGCTCGATCTTGACCGACAGCCCGCACAGGATGCCGCCGACCACCAGGTGGTGGCTCTGGATCACCTGGCGCAGCACGCCGTAGCGTTCGCGCGACAGGTCCTTCCAGAATTCGCGGCTGGTCCCGTCGAACGCCTGGAAGCGGTGCACGACGAACTTGATAGAGGCGTCGACGTTCGCGCTCACCAACTCGCAGGCGCGCACGGCGTCGCGGTTGTGGCGCAGATGAGAATCCGTGATGCCCTCCCGCATCCAGACCTTCATCGCCTCGAAGTCGGGGCGGATCTGGTCGAGGTAGCGCTTGAAGTAGCTGAGCGACAGGAAGATGTCGCCGTAGTCCTCGAGGAAGCCGGGGATCTGGTCGATCGACAGCCCCAGCGCATCGGAAATCGCCTTGATCCGGCGCAACGCCTCGTCGCGGTCGACCGCGCGGAACATGTCGATGATCTGGGTCGCCGAGGAAATGTCCCGGGTGTCGTCGCCGAACACCTTCTGGACCAGCGGGCGCGTGAACACCCGCATGTACTCGGTCAACCTCTCCTGCATCAGCGGCGACAGGCGCAGATGCGCGGACTCGTTGACCTTGATGTTGTGCGAACGCAGCGTCAGGCGCAGTGAATAGACATCGAAGCTCGGCGCCTCCGACAGCGCCTCGATGATCACCCGGTCCTCGGCGAAGGTGGGGGCGGAGGAATCGAAGAAGTCGGCAAGGTTCGCGATGTCGATCTGACCGGATCCCGAGCGGGTGTCCTTGAAAAGTTCCACAACGGTCTCGAAGCGGGCGTTCTTGATCAGCCGGACGCGGCGTATGCCGGGCGTTTTCAGCGGGATGATTGCCATGGGCAGGATGTGCAGCGCATCCTTGTCGTCGTCCGAGTACAGTTCGGAGTCCATTCCTTCCGCCGACATGGACGTTCCCCTACGACCGCCGACGGCGTGGTGACGCTCCGCTGATCATGGACCTTCCTTATCAGACCCGGCGTCGGGCGAAAAGTCCGGTGGCTCGCATCCCGGGCTGGAAGCGCTTAGAATGTCAACGACATGCCTTAAACGGGGGAGCAGGGTGGACTGGCTGAGGCGCATCTTCTCGGGTCCCGGGCGCGAGGCGGAGCGACGGCGCTACCCTCGCTATCCTGTGTCGGCGACGCTCGAGGTCGATGTCGGCGGGATGACCGTGGGGTGCCGGCTGGACAATGTCTCGGCCGGGGGGATCCGGCTCACGCCGGCGGTGGTCGCGCCAGCGGGCGCGGCGGTGACGGTGCGCCACGCCGCCTCGGGGCTGGCCCTGCGCGGCCGGGTGGTCGGACAGGACGATCGCGCCACCCGGGTGCAGTTCGACTCCGAGGACGCCGGAATCGTGGTGTCGTCGTGGCTGCGCATGGCGCACGAGAGCGAGGAGGTGAGCGGCGGCCACCGCGATGGGTAGCCGCCGTTCCGCCCGGCGTCAGGGCACGTCGACCAGGACGATCTCGGCATCCTCGACGGCGTGGATTTCGACCGTCGCCTCGTCTGCGACAGCGACGCCGTCGCGGGCCTTTGCTGGCACGCCGTTGACCGTGATCGACCCCGTGGAGGCCACGAGATAGGCCTTTCGGCCGGCGCCGAGCGCGTGCATCACGGCCTGTCCGGCCTTGACCGTGGCGCCGAGCACGGCAGCGTCCTGATTGATCCGCAGCGCGCCGTCGTCACCGGCCCGCCCCGACGCCAGCACCACCAGTTCACCTGCCCGGTCGTCCTGCGGGAATTGCCGGGCTTCCCAGCGCGGCTCGTGACCGGTGCCGGACGGCAGGATCCAGATCTGGAAGATCTGCGTGGTGTCGTCCTCAAGGTTGTACTCGGCGTGGACGATCCCGGTGCCGGCCGACATCACCTGGACGTCGCCAGCCTCGGTCCGCCCCTCGTTGCCGAGACGGTCGCGGTGGGTGATCGCACCCTTCCGGACATAGGTGATGATCTCCATGTCGCGGTGCGGGTGCGGGTCGAAACCGGTGCCCGCCTGAATGGTGTCGTCGTTCCAGACCCGGAGCGCGCCGAATCCCATGCGCCGCGGGTCATGGTAGTGGCCGAAGCTGAAGTGGTGATGGGCCTTCAGCCAGTCGATGTCTGCCCGGCCCAGGCTGTCGAAACTGCGGACGTCGATCATGGAACCCTCCTCGGGGTCGGGGCGTCGAACTCAGGCGGCCAGTTTCGCGGCGATGCGCGCCACGTGCGCTCCCTGGAACTCCGCCAGGGCCAGCTCCTTCTCGGACGGCTGCCGGCTGCCGTCGCTGCCGGCGATGGTCCCGGCGCCGTAAGGCGACCCGCCCTTCACTTCGCTGATATCGGAGAGTTGCGGGGCGGAGTAAGGAAGGCCGACGATCACCATGCCGTGGTGCATCAGGGTGTTGTGGAACGAGGTGATGGTGGTCTCGTTGCCGCCGCCGGTGCCGGTCGAGGTGAACACGCTGCCGACCTTGCCGACCAGTGCGCCCTTGGCCCACAGGCCACCGGTCTGGTCGAGGAAGTTGCGCATCTGCGCCGCCATGTTGCCGAACCGGGTCGGGGTTCCGAAGATCACGGCATCGTAGTCGGCCAGCTCCGGCGGGGTCGCGATCGGCGCCGCCTGATTTAGCTTGGCGCCAGCCTTGCTGGCGACGTCGTCCGGCATCAGCTCCGGCACCCGCTTCACCGTCACCTCGGTGTCCGGCACGCCGGCGGCGCCCTTGGCGATCGCCCCGGCCATGGTCTCCACATGGCCCCAGGTCGAATAGTACAGCACCAGGATCTTGGTCATGGTCGTCTCGCTCGCTCGCTTGGGCAGGCCACGGCCGTGCCGGGTTGCGGGTGTGGACGCCTCGAGGGACGACCACCGTGACTGGCTATCTAATAGTTGCCTCGGGAGATCGTAAGGCCGATCCTGTGCACAGATCGTTTCTCACAGGAAACAATGATGCTGGACAACCTGACCACCATGGTGAGCTTCGCGCGCGTCGTCGACGAAGGCGGGTTCTCGCGCGCCGCCATCCGTCTGGGCTTGTCCAAGTCCGCGGTCTCCAAGCAGGTCGCGCGGCTCGAGGACCGGCTGGGCACCCGGCTGCTGAACCGCAGCACGAGGCGACTGGCGCTCACCGAGGCCGGCACCCGGCTGTATGAACGTTGCCAGCGCATCATCGCCGAAGCCGAGGCGGCCGAGGCCGAGGCCGGCTCGCTTCAAACCGATCCGTCCGGCCTGCTGCGGGTCAGCGTCGGGGTGTCGTTCGGGCAGGGCCACCTGGCGTCCCGCTTGCCGGCGCTGCTGGAGCGGCATCCCGGGTTGGCCGTCGAACTGGTGCTGAACGACCGCATCGTCGACCTGGTCGAGGAGGGCTACGACATCGCGCTCCGGATCGGGGATCTCGCCGACTCCACTCTGATCGCGCGCCGCCTGGCGCCGGTACGCCGGGTGGTCGCCGCGGCACCGTCCTATCTCGCGCGCCATGGCACGCCGGTGGTTCCCCGCGATCTCGTCGACCACTCCTGCCTCGGCTACAGCTACAGCGCCGGCGGCAACGAGTGGCGGCTGCGCGGGCCGGAGGGCATCCATCGCCATCGGTTCCGGCCGTGCGTGGTGTCCAACAACGGCAGCGCGCTCGCGGCGATGGCGGCGGCCGGCGCCGGAGTCGTGCAGATGCCCACCTTCATCCTGGAGCGGTACCTGCGGACCGGGACGCTGGTGGCGGTGCTGGCCGAGCATGAGCCGCCGCCGCTCGGGCTCTACGCCGTCTACCCGCCCGGTCGGCCGCTCGCCGCCAAGGTCCGGTCGTTCATCGACTTCGCGGCTGAGACCTTCACGGATCCGCCATACTGGGACCGGCCGGCGTGACGATCGCGCCCCGGGTCAGTCACCCTCACGGCGCCACGCCGCGACGAGCGTGCCGATCAACAGCGCCAGGGCCAGGAAAGCCGGCAGCGCCGGAATCGTCAGGACGCCGGTGACGACATAGTCGCCGTTGGCCCGAAGGCCGAACCAGCCCCGGCCCGAGGCGGCGCGGTCGGCGGAGACCCGGCGCAACGCTGGCACGCCGTCCTCGGCGAGCCACTGCATGCCGCCGCCGGTCGCTTCGGCAACCGGCGCCAGACGTTCCTCGGTGGTGGCGACGTCGGTCAGTTCGACCGGGTTGAGGGCACCGACGGCGACCAGGGCCGAGCGGGTCCCGTCGGTAAGGCGGTACAGCCCCGGGCGGTCGATCTGGACGGTCGCGGTGCCGTGGCCGGCGCCGATCTCGGTGAGCGGGACGTCGCGGGTGCTGCCGTCCGGGCCCGTCAGACGCACCGGCGCCAACTCGCCGTCGAGCGTGCGGCGGTCGATCTCCAGGCTGTCGCCGCGCGCGAACGCGCGAAGCACGTCCTCCTCGAGGTCGGGCTCGCGCATCAGCCAGTGGGCGGTCCGGCGCAGCAGCTCGGCTTGCGGGCCGCCGCCCTCGTAGCCGCGGCTCCACAGCCACATGTGGTCCGACAGCAGATGCGCCACCCGACCCTCGCCGACCCGATCGAGCACCAACAGCGGCCGATCGCCGTCGCCGGCCATCACCACGCTGCCGCGGACGTCGCGGGCCTCGATCTGCCGGAACCAGCGGCCCCAGGTCGGTTCGACGCCCTCGCCGCCGGCGCCGGCGAGGCCGGTGGTCACCGGGTGACGCTCACCGACTTCGGTCACCCTGGGCCGGAACCCCTGCTCGAAAACGCCGCCGGTTGGCTTCGCCGGCAGCACGTCGCCGATCGGCGTGTGGGCGAGGCTGAGCCGGCTCGCGAAGGTCGGTCCGGAGGCTTCCAGCAGGGCGCCGCCGTTGCGGACGTAGTCGGCGATGTTCTGCATGTACAGGCGCGGCAGCACGCCGCGCCGCCGGTAGCGGTCGAAGATGACCAGGTCGAAGTCCGCAAGCTTCAGCTCGAACAGTTCGCGGATTGGAAAGGCGATCAGGGACAGTTCGCGGATCGGCGTGCCGTCCTGCTTCTCCGGGGGCCGCAGGATCGTGAAGTGCACCAGGTCGACCGACGGGTCGGATTTCAGGATGTCGCGCCAGGTGCGTTCGCCGGCGTGCGGTT
>CAYNFA010000152.1:0-8083 GCA_964396345.1 uncultured Thalassobaculum sp. | reverse complement strand
ATCAGGGTCTGACCGAGCGCCGATGGCGACGCGACCCAGTGGGTAACGTACTCGCCGCGGCACCCGTCGGTGGTCTCGACGCGCACCGCGTACTTCGCCACCCGCGACGTCGTCCCCTTGCGGTAGCTGAGCGCCCCGATGCTTCCGCCCTCGGCGACACGTCCGAGATTGACGGCATCGAATCCGAACTCGTGGACCTCGACGCGGGTGATGCGGGTCATGGACTTCCTCCGGCTTCCATCGCTACAGCCATACCACGATGATGCGCGGCCGAGAGCCGCGCGACAACGGCGGTAACGCCGGAAAGGGTGGCTAGAGGAGGTTGAGCAGGCCGCCGCGGCCGGGAGCGGCGACCAGCCGGTTCGCCGGCAGGGTCACCGAGACCGTGGTCCCGCGGCGGGGCGCGCTGTTGATCAGCATGCGACCACCATGAGCCTCGATGATCGCCTTGCTGATCGGCAAGCCGAGGCCGGTGCCCGCTTCTCCGGTACGCATGGCCGATTCAGTACGCCCGAAGGGCAGCAGCGCGATGGCGATCTCGTCCGAACTCATGCCGACACCGCCGTCGACCACGTCGATGCCGATCTCGCCGTCGTCGGCAATACGGTGTCGCAGGAGCACCGTCCGGCCGGCCGGCGAGTACTTGATGGCGTTGCCGATCAGGTTGACGAGCAGCTGCCGGATGCGGGTCTCGTCGGCATAAACCAGGGGAAGACCGGCCGGATCGGAGACGCTGAGGGCGATCGACTTGGCCGAGGCTATGGGTTCAAGCATGGCCATCGCGGACGCGACGACCGAGCGCAGCTCGACCGGGCGCTCCTCCAGCGACCGCTCTCCGGCGCTGGCCCGACCGAGATCGAGCGCGCCATTGACCAATTCCAGCAGGTGGTATCCGGCCCCTACGATGTCGCTCGCGTAGTCCTTGTACCTCCTGGCGATCGGGCCGAGATGCTCTCCCGCCAGGATCTCCGCAAAACCGATGACGGCGTTGAGAGGTGTCCGCATCTCGTGCGCCAGGTTCGCGAACACGTCGGCGATCCGTTCGCGAGACTGTTCTCGAGCTTCGCTATCCAGAACGCCCCCCGGTTCCGACGTGGCGGGAATCACGACCAGCGAACGGTAGGCGATACCATCGATCCACCGCGCCTCCCCGCGCGCGACCAGAACCCCGACGGAACCGCCGCTCAGCGGCCGGACCAGAGCGTGGCGCCACTCAGCACCGGCGCTGTCGCGAATCCCAAGGCCATCGAGGTCCCGGGCGACCGGTTCTCCGACCACCACCACTTCGGACGCCGGGCGGCCCACGATCTGCTGCAGGTCGACTGCGCCGAGGAGCCGGAGACCCGCGGAGTTGATGTCGGCAACGCGGTCATCGCCGATCGACAGGGTCGCTACCGGCCATTCCTGCGCGGCCGGTTCCGGCGGGCGCGCCGCCGTGACGGTGGGGGCGACCACCCTCACAGCCCGCGCGCTCCGTCGAGATCCGTGCCGGCGAGCGTCGCCCCCTGCAGGCGCGCGCCTTCCAGCATGGCGCCACGAAGCGTCGCCCCCGACAAGTCGGCTCCAGACAGGTCGGCGCGGCGCAGATCGGCGGTGCTGAGGTTCATTCCGGCAAGGATCGCTCCCGCCAGGTTGGCACCGACCAGCGAAGCTCCCACCCCGCTGGCTGGGATCTGGCGGCCCTGAGCCCCAAGCGACAGGGGACCAAGGTTCGCGCCCCGCAGGTCAGCCTCGTTGAAGTGGGCGTCGTTCAGGGTGGCGCCACGCATGTCGGCTTGGCCCAGCTTGGCCTGCCGCAGATCACTGCCGGTCAGGTCGACAAGAGCCATCGAGGCCTCGGTGAGATCACCGGCGAACAGCACCATGCCACGCAGCGACGCCGCGGCCAGCGCACGGCGGGGCCACACAACCCTCGGCAGCATCAGCCCGGTCAGGACCATGCGCTTGCCGGCGGCGGCGTTGGTGTCGACCCAGACCTTGTGTTCGGCCAGCAGGACGCCAAGGTCGAGACCGGCCTCCAGATCCGTCATGGGCTTGGTGGCGTTGTGCAGGGCGGGATGATCGAGGAGCGCGATGTCGATGATGGCGCCGGTCAGATCGGCACCGGCGAAGTCAGAATCGTCGATGGAAACGTTGGTGAGGATCGCGCCACGGAAATCGGCCTCGGCCGCCTTGCAGCCGACGAACCGCGCCCCGTCCAGGTTAGCGTTACGGAACACTGCGGTCCGCAGATCGGCCTTCTGGAAAGCGACCCCCTTCATCTGGGCGCCGGTGAAGTCCGCTCGGACCGCGAAGGAATGACCGATCCGGGCCGAACTGAAGTCGGCCCCGTGCGCCTTCATGCCAGAGAGATCCGTCGCTCCGGAGGAGCCGCCCAAGCCGCTGAACCCCGAACTGCTGGCGCGAGCCAGAACCGCCTCGCGAATGTCGGCCTGGGTCAGATTGGCACCCGAGAGCGATGCGCCGCGGAAACAGGCGCCGCGAAGATCCGCGCGCGTCAGATCGGCACCGTCCAGGCGAGCCCGCGTCAGGTCGGCACCGAAGAAGGTCGCGAAGCACATGACCGCTCGATCCAGCCGGGCGTCGACCAACGAACTCCCGGTGAAATCGGCCTCGTCGAGGCGCCGCCCGCTCAGATTGATGCCGTCGAGCCGCAGATTAGCGAATTGCGCCCGCCGGCCCCCCGGCAGTCGCTTTACATAACGATCATGCAGCTTGATCGCGGTCGCGAACTCGCGACTATCCGGGACGGTCGGTCCGTCTGACAATACCTTATCCGCAGTGGTCATTCCCACCCTCGCGCCCCATCCGACAACATTGTATCGGCGAGTCGTTAAGGGAGAATTGACGGATCTCGATTGAGTAACTGCTTATGTAGCCTCATTCGTAGCCCGGCGGTTGCACGAATCCGCCGATTTCCTTTTCCATCAACTTGGCGAAGGCAAGCGCGGTCCTGTCGCGCCCGTGCCCGGCCACGATCTGAAGGCCGGACGGAAGCCCGTCCCTGGCCAGCCCGACCGGAACCACCGTGCTCGGCAGATAGACAAGCGACGACAGGCCGGCCCAGAACAGCTGGTCGACCGTCGGCTCGGGGTGACCGTTCACCACGATCCGCCGCTCGTGCCGGTGTCCCTCCTGCTGGTGCGGAAACGCGGTCGATGCCGCGGTCGGGCAGAGCAGAAGGTCCCACTCCGTGAAGAACGTCGCCCAGGCGGCCCGGAGATGGGTCCGACGCTCGTTCGCCCGGAGCCAATCGCGGTGTCCCATGGTCACCGCCCGCGCAACCATCGCAACATAGCCGTGGTCGTCGCCCTCGAGCCCGGCCGCCAGGTCGCGCTGCTGCTGGAGATCACCGTCGGAAAGCCGTCCCGAGGTCGCCGCCCGCAGCAGCTGGATGTACAGCCGATGCGACTCCGTGGTGTCGATTGCCGGGCGCGCCGTGTCGGAGACCGTCACGCCCAGCCGGGCGAGCGCGTCCACCGTGTCCTGCAGCTTGGCGGTCAGGGTGTCATCCTGGGCGCAGTTCGGATCGGCCAGCATCACTGCCACCCGGAAGTCCCGGGCCTCGGTGCGCGCGTCGGCCGGCAGTTCGAGGCGCCAGCATTCGGCATCGTGGCCGTCGGCGCCCGCCATGGCGTTCAGCGCCACCTCGAGGTCCTCGGCGGAGCGAGCGAGCGGGCCGACCGCGGATATGTCGGTCGGGGCCAGCACGCCCGGCGTGGCGTGTCCCCGTGGCGGGACGACGCCGTAGGTCGGCTTGTGCCCGTAGACCCCGCAATAATGCGCCGGATTCCGGATCGACGCCCCGATGTCGGATCCGGCCTCGAGGGCGGTCAGCCCAGCCGCCAGCGCGGCAGCGCTCCCCCCAGACGAACCGCCCGGCGTGCGGCTTACGTCCCACGGGTTGTTGGTGGTGCCGTAGACAGGGTTGTAGCTCTGCCAGTCGGCCAGCAACACCGGTACGTTGGTCTTGCCGAACACCACCGCGCCGGCATTCCGCATCCGCCGCACGACCGTTGAATCGTGTTTGGCCACGTTGCCGGCGAGGTCCGGTAGCCCCCACGTCGTCGGCAGCCCCTCGATGTCGTAGCTTTCCTTGAACGTCATCGGAACGCCGTGCAGCGGCCCCCAGAGGTCACCGCGAGTCAGCGCGGCGTCGGCGGCGTCTGCCCGCGCCTGAGCCCGCTCAGCGTCCAGGGCGACGATCGCGTTCAGCCGCGGGTTGTAGCGCTCTACCCGGTCGAGCAAGTGGTCCAGAAGTTCGCGGCAGCCGAGCCGCCGCTCGCGGATGCGCGCCGCGAGGTCGGTGGCGGGCAGAAAGGCTATGTCGGCCATGGCTGCTCCTCTGGAAGGGTCGGGATGCGGTACCGCGAGCGTGCCCTGCTGGGCGTAGCCGATCAACACGATCCACCAGCTTCGCTGGAATTACCCTCTATAGAGGATTGACAGTGTTAATTTATCTCTTGATGACTGATTCTCATACCCGCATATTCAGACCGTGGGAACGATTGAGGGATCAGGTGGACACGGTCCTGATGGATTCGCTGGAACGGCGGCTGCGGCATTCAGCCCACCGCGCGGGGTTCACCTATTGGCAGGCGTGCCGTAGCCGCGTGGCCGGCACGCCGGGGCGTCAGGACATCGACCCCCTGGAGTTTCCTGGACTGCTGCCGTGGGTAAACTTGGTGGAGGTCCACCATCGCCCGGAGGGGCCGGAGTTCCGCCACCGCCTTGTCGGCACCGAGATCGTTACCATGCGGAACCGCGACGGCACCGGGCGCTGGTTTCATGACCTTTACGAGCCGGCCAAGTTGAAGCGGGTCCAGCGCGCGCTGTCCGAGATCGTGAAGTCGGGCACGCCGACGCTCCTTCAAGAGACGCTCGCGGACGTCGGCAAGCCACACCGGACTCTCAGTTCCCTGGTCCTGCCCTTGGCGTCGAACCGCAGACACGTCGACATGTTGATGGGGATCTCGCAATACGAGTGACGAGCCGCTACTCAGGCCTCTGCCGCCGCGCGGAGAGTTCCGGAACCGTCCAGAACAGCGTGATCGCGGCGATCGCGAACGTCGCCGACAGAGCGAAACCGATGTCATATCCGCCCGTCAGATCGTGCAGGTAACCGGCCAGCCACGATCCTACGGCGGCGCCCAGGCCCTGCCCCGTGGTGATCGTCCCGTAGATCGTGCCGAGGCCACGGCCGGCAAAGAGGGTCGCGGCGATCGTCGAGACGATCGGACCGCGCGCGCCCATGCTGACGCCAAAGAACACGACGAACACCACGACGAGAGCGAACGACGGCGCCGATTGCATCCCGAACAACGCGGCCACCCCTGCCAGCGTGCAAAGGTAGGTGACAGTGGCGGTGACGCGGTTGCCGTATCGGTCCACCGCCGCACCGGTGGCAAGCATCCCGACGATCGACAGCACACCCGTGAACCCGAACGCTCCCGCCGCCTCCAGCGGTGTGAAGCCCTGTTCCACCAGATACGCCACCGACTGCAGGCTGACCGAGAAGACCGCAATCGCCGTCAGGAAGAACACCATGAACAGCGCCCAGAACGGCCGTCCCCGGATCGCCCTCAGCAGGCGCGGTCCATCGTCGGAACCGATGCCGACGGGACGCTCGACCCGGCCGCGCGCGATACGGTGCCAGGGCAGCAGGGCCACCGGCACCGCCACCGCCAGAACCAGCCCCCCGAGCCAGACATAGGCGGTCCGCCAGCCGACACCGTCGATCAGCACCTGGGCAAGCGGCACCAGCAGGAGCGTGCCGGTGCCGAGCCCCGTCGAGGCCACCGCCATGGCGGTGGCGAGGTTGCGATCAAACCATCGGCTGATCAGGGCGGAGGCCGGGATCATGCCGAGCGAGGCAATGCCGAGTCCTCCGATCAGCCCGACGCACAGGTACAATTCCCACAGGTTCGTCATCGACCCGGCCAGCATGAAGCCGCCGCCGAGCGCTGCCAGACCAACGACGTACAGCACTCGGGGGCCGAGCCTGTCGAAGGCCAACCCCACGAACGGCGACGCCAATCCACTGGCGGCCATGTAGAGCGAATACACCGACGTGAGGTCGCCGCGGTGCCAACCGGTCTCCTGACCGATGGGCAGCAGGAACACCGCGTAGGTTTCGCCGGCCCCCCGGGCGACGGCGTTCATCACGAAGCAGAGGGCGAGAACACCGAGGGCGGCGAAACCACCCGCGGAGGACCGTGGACTGGGCATGGCGACTTCACTTTAGGCGGCGGCAAGCGGCTTCGAAACACCCGGATCGGCACCGCAGCCGTGGCGATACCGGATCAGACGAAGACCTGACGCGCTTGCGGGCCGGTCAGGCCTGATCCTCGGCCTCGAACCAGTTCGTCGGCACATCGGCGCCGGCGATCACCAGGCAGCATTCGCCGACCAGTTGGCCGCCCCGCGCCTCCAGAACAGCGGCAAGCTCCGAGAGACGGCCGCGCACGACCTCCTCGTGCAACTTGGTCAGTTCGCGCGCGAACGCGGCCGGCCGGTCGCCCAGCACCGCAACCGCATCCTCGATCAGCTTGGCCACCCGGTACGGACTCTCGTAGAACACCAGCGTGTGTGGCGAGTTCGCATCGATCTCGATGAACCGACGGCGCGGCCCGCCCTTCTTGGGCGCGAAGCCTCTGAAGGTGATGCCGTGCACCGGCAAGCCGGACAGCACCGCCGCCATCACGAACGCCGCCGGCCCCGGCACCATCGAGACCGCGACACCGGCCCGCGCCGCCGCCCGCACCAGGGTGAAGCCGGGGTCGCTCACACCCGGCGTGCCGCCGTCGGTGGCGACAGCGACGCGCTTGCCCTCCGCCGCCCACCGCACCAGTGTCGCGGCCATTGGCCGCTCGTTGTGCTCGTGATAGGCCACCATCCGGGTCTTGACCCCGGCGGCCGAGAGCAATCGCCCGGTGCGCCGCGTATCCTCGCAGGCAACCACGTCGGCGGCCTCGAAGGCAGAGCGGGCGCGCGGGCTGAGGTCCTCGAGGTTGCCGATCGGCGTCGCCACCAGCTCGATCATGCGCTCGCCCCTCCGCCGGCCTTGCGGATGCGGCACACGAAGAAAGCCTCCATGTACGGCGTCGGAACCACGCGCAGGGCGAACCTCAGATCCGGATGGTACTCTCGGCCTTCCCAACGGGCGAGCCCGGGAATCGTCTCGGGGATCTCCAGGGCAACCGGCTCGACCGAGGCATCGGGATAGTGACGCAGCAGGTGGTCGACGGGAGCCTCGTTCTCCTCCGGCGACACCGTGCAGGTCGAATATACGATGATCCCGCCGGGACGCAGTCGCTTGAACGAGGCCACCAGCATGCGCTGCTGCAGGCGGCTCATCTGCTCGACACGCTCGGGGGTCCAGAACTTCAGGGCGTCGGAGCGCGCCAGATCCGCCATCCCCTCGCCGGAGCATTGGGCATCCAGCAGGATCCGATCGAAGGACGCCTCGACGAACTTGTCCAGGTACTGACCTGGATGCTCGGTCATTGACGTCACCTTTACACTCAATAAATCAATAACTTCTTGCAGTTTCCTGAGTCGTGACTTTATGCTGTCGTTGACGTTCAGACGGGCCTTGTTACCGGTCAGGGCAGCGATGTGCGCCGATTTGCCACCAGGGGCGGCGCAGACATCCAGAATGTCGTGGCCCGGCTGCGGGTCGAGCGCCAGCGCCGGCACCAACGACGATGCGTTCATCACGTAGATCTCGCCCACGGCGTGCGGCCGGCTGTCGGTAACCGCGCGCTTGTCGCCGAGGATGTTGTAGGCATTGGCGCACCAGTCGATGGGCTGCAGTTCGGTCAGCGCCTCGACGTCGCGGCGGATGTCCTCCAACGGCCGCCCGGCCAGCGGGTTCAGGCGCAGGCTTGAGCGGCGATCGCCGGTCAGGCGCCGAGCCGCCGCCTCCGGGCGCATGGCCCACACGGCGGCGACCCGCTCCAGGAAGCGGTCGCGGCGTCGGGCCTCCGAGGGGTGCTGGCGGCGGGACATGGCGAATCTCGGTCGAAGGATGGCGCAATATCGACGGTCATACAGCCCAACGGCACGCCCGTCACGTTCGCGG